>JBAYST010000022.1:0-14477 GCA_041676005.1 Bacilli bacterium
AGATATCAAGGCTCATGAAGAAGTTTTAGGGGTGCACGATTTACTCGCTCACACCTATGGCCCGAATAAAATATTTGTCTCTCTTCACGTCGAACTAGATGGTTACCAAAGTATGTTTACCGCTCATGAACTGATCGATGGAATCGAAGAACAAATCGCAAAGAAATACGGAGTGAATCCGATTATTCACATCGATCCAATCGATACAAAAAACCCTCTGATTCCGATTTTAAAGTCGCAAATAGACGATATTTTACAAAAAATCGACCCAAAACTCTCTTTTCATGATCTCCGTCTTATCAATAAAGAAAACAAAATAAATATCCTCTTTGACCTCGCTAGTAGCGATGAGCTGAAGTGCGATTTAAAGAATCTAAATAAAAAGGTCGTCAAGCAAGTCAACGACCTCGATAAGAAATATCACTGCGTGATTCGCATCGATCAAAATTATCTCGATTGCGAAGATTAAATTTTTATCCCTCTATTTAAATCTTCTTCTTCCTGCATTTTTCTAAAGTCGGTTTTTCCAATTGTCGTCTTTGGTAAAGACTCACGGAATTCGACTTCTTTAGGAACAGACCAGCGAATCAAATACCGCTGACAGACATCGATGATATCTTGCTTCATTCCTTCTTTATCAAAGACATCAGTCACGACGAATATTTTGACTGCAGATTGTAAAGCATCATCTGGAATTCTTATCGCAACGACATCTTTTACACCCGGAACAGTCGCGACGAGCCGTTCGATTTCATTTGGAAAAACTGCGACTCCAGAAACCTTGATCATTCTTTTTTTTCGCGAGGTGAAATAGACAAAACCATCTTCATCTTTATACCCGAGATCGCCGGTTAGAATATAACCGTTATGATAGGCATTATCAGTCGCTATAGCGTCGGCAAAATAAGAGACCATGCTCGCTTCGGATTTGATTCCGATTTCTCCGATTTCTTTTGCTTTTAAGATTCGCTTTTTCTCATCGAAAATTTCAACTTCAGTCCCGCTGATCGGGTAGCCGACACTATTTGGCTTATTGTGTTTATAGGTACTCACGACAATCGCAGAGACGCATTCAGTCAATCCATATCCTTCAAATAGGTGGCAGTTTGAACCGCGATCTTTCATCGTCTTATCCCATTTGTCTTTTAGTAAAGGAGACATCGAATCTCCTCCAGACCAGCAGACATGAAGATTTTTCAGTTTTTGACTATTGATGAAAACCGGGCTTTTGATCAATGACTCATAAGCAGTTGGAACACCGCAGATCGCATTGACTGGAGTTTTTTTCATCGCTTCAACGACAGCTTCAGGAGAAAACTTAGGAATCAAAACACTCGCCCAGCCGGTGGCTAAAGGTGCATGCATGGTCATTCCTAAACCAAAACCGTGGAAGGCTGGTAAAAAAGAGAGCATTCCTTTACCGATTAGTTCTTCTTCAGGTAAGCACATCAGTTCTGACGCTTTAGAAGCGACGTAGTTTATGTTGTTATTAGATAGACAAATCGTCTTTGGATCACCTGTGGTCGATCCGCTTTGTAGTAATAAGGCGACATCTTTACCATTATTTAAAACAGTCGATGATTTAGATGTTTTACCTTTCAACTGATGAAAGTATTTAAAACCTTTGAATCTCCAATTCTTTTGGAGTTTTCGCCGAATGCGAAAATTCATAAAGGTGTGATAGATTTGTTTAGAGACGACAGGTAAAAAATCTTCAACTCGAGAGACATAACAAATATGTGAAATCGCTTTGAATTTCTCTAACTCTTTTGCTACTCTTTGTTCGAAGACAAAAGCCCACTTAGAATGAGTTTTATCGATGATCACTTTGAGTTGATTATACGGAGTATAAGGGTGGACGAGATTACAAATCGCGCCGAGTTTATTAAGCGCGTAGATAACGATTAAAACATTAGGAATATTCGGGAGTGAAATCGTCACCACATCGCCTTGATGAACTCCGAGTTTATGCTCAAAAACATCAGCCATTTTATCGACCAATCGCAGAAACTCTGCGAAGGTTATCTTCCGTTTTTGATAATATATCGCGGTGTTATGCGGAACTTTTAATCCCGCTTCATAAACGACTTGATACATCGATTTATTCTTAAAGTCATACATATCTTAAATCCCCCATCCGGTCAAAGTTCCAACTAAAGCAAATAGACCGACAAAAATGATTTGATGCGCTAAGTAGAAAATCAGTGAATGTCTTCCGATAAAACAAATTGGTTTTTCCCAAAACTTCATTTTCCCAAAATATGATTTACGCTTTGTATAAGCAAATCGAGAGAAAAGAGCTCCGAGGAAAAAGGTGATGATATAAGGAAATAGCGGCATATAATCGGCTTCGTGATTCATCGTATTATTCGATTGCCATAATGGCCAAACATTGATGTAATTAAATGCGCCGCTATGATTAGTAGAAAGGTCTTTATGAATAAAAGGTAAAACCATAAGGTAGAATATTCCGAGAAGAAAAGTGATGATTACCAAAGACCGCCAAGATTTTTCATGGAAAAAACTATAGGCTAGAACGCTTAATGCAACGACTCCAATCACATTGAAATTGATAAGAGCGTCGCTTCCAAAAGTTTCAACCCAATAGGGATTAATCAAATTTGTTCCGATTTGGATCACGAAATAAAACACTAACATTTGAGCAGCTCTTTTATAGTTGTTTTTACTAAAGGCAGTCGAGATTCCGCTTACGAATAAAAAGGTAAACAAAACAGCAACACGAACCAAGGAGCGAAAAGGATGACCCCAATAAAAACCAGCGTTTTCAGAAGCACGAGTAAAAAAGGCAGCAACATCAGGAGAAGAAGAAAAACTCCACATATATCCGAAATAACGAAAATTCCAAAAAAGATGGTCCATGAAGACCAAAAGCATGCAAAAGCCTCTTACAAAGTCGATTTCATGAATCCTTTTCTCGCTTCGAGTTTTATCGCGGAGGAGAGTCGTTTGTTGATTTTCAACAATATTCGTATTCCCATTCATAATAAGAATAGTATAAAACAAAGATAAAAATAAAACACGCATAAATTGCCCTTGATATTTTGTCTATTTTAAAAAAGAGTCGATTAATTTTTCGCTGTGTTTTAATACAAATGCAGAGGTTTACTTTTTTATAAAACGAATCTCACCTATTTTATTACTTAATAAAAGCATTAAAAAAAGTCACCTTTCGGCGACTTTTTATTGATAAAACCTTATTTCTTTAAATTGTAAAACGCTTCAAGCCCCGGGAAGATTGCATTATTGCCGAGTTCATCTTCGATGCGGATGAGTTGATTATATTTCGCGATTCGATCAGTTCTTGACATTGAACCAGTTTTGATTTGTCCTGCATTTAAAGCGACGGCAACATCAGCAATAGTCGTATCTTCGGTCTCACCAGATCGGTGTGAAATGACCGTTGTATAACCATGAGTTTTAGCGAGTTCAATCGTATCTAAAGTTTCGGTTAAAGTTCCGATTTGATTGAGCTTGATGAGAATTGAGTTAGCGATATTTCGTTCAATTCCTTCTTTAAAAATACTTGGATTGGTGACAAATACATCATCTCCGACGATTTGAATTTTATCTCCTAGACGTTCGGTCATCTTTTCCCAACCGTCCCAGTCTCTTTCACCTAATCCATCTTCGATGGAAATGATCGGATATTTAGCGATGAATCTTTCATACATATCAATCATTTGTTCGCTGGTTTTTGTTCCTTCACCAGATTTTCTTAAATTATAGAGTTTGGTTTCTGGATCATAGAATTCACTAGCGGCTACGTCCATTGCTAAGACGACATCTTTACCAGGAACATAACCGGCTTTTGTAATCGCTTCCACCATCACTTCGAGTGGTTCTTCATTGCTTTTGAGATTTGGCGCAAAACCACCTTCATCTCCGACCGCAGTCACTTGTCCGCGTGCCTTTAAAACGCTTTTTAAAGTATGGAAGATTTCCGCTGCCCAACGAAGAGCTTCGTGAACGGTTGGAGCTCCAACAGGCATAATCATAAATTCTTGGAAATCAACGCTAGAATCAGCATGTGCCCCACCATTGATGACATTTAACATCGGAACTGGAAGAGTTTTTGCATTAGTCCCACCGATATAACGATATAGAGGAATGCCGAGCAAATCTGCGGCAGCTCTAGCAACTGCTAGAGAAACTCCTAAAGTCGCATTAGCGCCTAAATTAGATTTGAACTTTGTTCCATCTAAGGCAATTAACTTCTGATCGATTTCAACTTGATCTAAGACATTCATTCCAAGAATTTCAGGGGCGATGATTTCATTGACGTTTTTAACCGCTTTTAAAACTCCCTTACCACCAAAACGTTTTTTATCTCCATCTCGAAGTTCAACCGCTTCTCTTTCGCCAGTGGAAGCACCGCTTGGGACAATTGCTCGCCCAAAAGCACCGGATGCAGTTCTGATCTCGACTTCAATCGTCGGATTGCCGCGTGAGTCAATGACTTCACGAGCGTAGATAGATTCAATTCTTGCCATATTTTTCTCCTTATAAATGTAGCTTATTAAATTAAGATAAGATTTGGATGATATATCATCCGCTATGTATTCTAGCACATTTGCTTTCACATTGAAGGAAAATGTGCCCTAGATGTCGTTTTTTTCAATTGCTAGGTTTAATTAATAAGCAAATTTGTATTATATACATCTTAACTTGTAATGATTTTTGTCATTAGTTAAAATGTTAGTGATTATTTTTGTCATATAGTAATGGAGGTAGTTGGATGAATGCTCTAGCCAGTAAAATTAAAGATAACGCAATATCCGTACTACCAATATTGGTTATTGTCTTGATCTTGAATTTTACGGTTGCGCCGATTGAAGATTATCTCGTCTGGCGTTTCGTCATCGGAGCAGTTCTTATCATCTTTGGCTTATCTTTATTTTTACTCGGTGTTGATTTAGCCATTGAGCCATTAGGTGGTTTAATCGGTAAAACAGTTGTTAAAAGCAATAAGCTTTGGCTGATCATTGCCGCGGGTCTTGTCTTAGGCTTTTTTATCTCGATTGCAGAACCTGATCTTATCGTTTTAGCCGATCAAGTACAACTCGTTTCTAGCGGTCAAGTAGGCAATATAACTATTCTCATAGTTGTATCGGTTGGAATGGCAATCATGGTCGCTTTTGGATTTCTTCGCATTATCTATAAAATACCTTTAAATATCGTCTTAACCGTCATTTATGCGGTGTTATTTATTATGGCGATATTCGCTTCTAATGATTTTATTTCTTTAGCTTTTGACGCCTCTGGTGCGACTACGGGAATCTTAGCAGTTCCTTTTATCCTCGCTTTATCATTTGGGATTTCAAAAATTGGTAAAGATAGCAAGTCTTCCGAAAAAGATAGTTTTGGTCTTGTCGCTATAGCATCAACCGGACCAATCGCCGCGATCATTTTATTAAATGTCTTTAAAGGCGGGATTCAACTGACCGGGGAAGCCGAAGCGTTCGTTCCTCAGACTGGGGTTTTCATGCCTTTTGTCAATAGTATGTTAGATGTATTGCTCGAATGCTTATTAGTTCTTGCGCCACTGATCATCATCTTTATCATCCTTCAATTATTTGTCTTTAAACTGCAAAAGAAAGCTTTTTGGAGAATCATCAAAGGGTTTATCTATGCGTTGATTGGAATATTCATCTTCTTAGTCGGCGTTGAAGCAGGCTTTGTGGATGGTGGACGACGCATTGGAGAAAGTCTAACTTCCTTTTCTGACAATAATGCATTAGTCACCGCTGTTGCGATCATCATCACTTTTATTCTCGGAGCAGTGACGATTTTAGCTGAACCTGCGGTTAAGGTTTTAGGACGTCAAATTGAAGACGTCACTAGTGGTTATGTCAAAAAACGTTTGGTGTTTATCTTTTTAGCGATCGGAGTCGGAATTGCGATCAGCTTAAGTGTCGTTCGCATCTTGACTCCTGGATTAGAAACTTGGCATCTTCTTTTACCAGGTTTTGGAATCGCCTGTATTTTGAGCTTTTTTGTCCCTGAATTATTTGTCGGAATCGCTTTTGATGCAGGAGGAGTTGCAACTGGACCGATCACTGTGACATTTATCTTGCCATTCGTCCAAGGTATCGCCACGTCAAACGGGTCGGCTGCAAATCTTGTCGATGGCTTTGGAATGATCGCTTTAGTTGCGATGATGCCGATCATCACCTTACAGATATTAGGTATAATATATAAAATTCGCACTCGTAAAAAGAAGGAGGCCTAAAAAAGATGGAAAAACCAATACCCTGCGTTAATCCCCAACTTCTTACGGTCATCGTCAATTGCGGACTAGGCACTAAAGTCGTGCGCCTAGCCAAAACCGCCGGAATCACCCGAGCGACCACCATCATCGGTCATGGAACGATTCACAATCGCGTGCTCGAATTTTTTGAGTTGAGCGAAGTGCGAAAAGAAATCGTCATCATGCTTGCAGGTCAAACTGAAATTGATGCCGCTTTAACGATATTAAAAAAAGAACTTCATTTAGAAAAACCATATCATGGTATTGGCTTTACGGTCGCTGTCAGCAGTTTTTTAGGTTTGATCGACCGCGAATGCATCATCAATAAACCCACACAAGGAGAAGTGAATATGTATAACGTTATTTTTATCATCGCCGATAAAGGTAAAGCCGAAGAAGCGATGTCTGCCGCTACCGAAGCTGGCGCTAAAGGTGGCACAATCATCAATGCTCGAGGTTCAGGAATCAATGAAACCATGAAAGTTTTCAATATTGAAATTGAACCAGAAAAAGAGATTTTACTCATCGTCGCTAAAGACGATATTTGCGATAATATCATCGCCGCGGTCAATGAAAAACTTGAAATCGAACAACCCGGAAAAGGTATTATCTTCGTCCAAAAAGTCGATCGGATTGTCGGAATCAAAGAATAATATTTCGATTTTAGTATATTTATACATATTTATTGATTAGATTCGCTTTCTCGCTTGACTTGACCTTGATAATCAAAATCATAAAAGCTCCCAATATCAGCACCTCGATGGTTTGAGTATTGGGAGCATTTTTATCGACTCTGGTCGGAACGGTGGGATTCGAACCCACGACCTCTTGGTCCCGAACCAAGCGCACTACCAAGCTGTGCTACGTCCCGAGTCTTAAAAATTATACATTTATCACTTTAAAAATCAAAGAGTGATAATTGATCTGTATCACTTAGACCGTCAAGAACTCCTAAATTAGAGAGGTCTTTGACATTGGTTTCGTTGAGTTTAGTTCTTCTAAGTAAATCTTCTTTAGAATAAAACTCACCATTTTTACGCGCTTCAATTATCGATTGAGCGGCGGTTTCACCGAGTCCATCAATTGTAGTAAAAGGCGGGATAAGAGATTGGTTTTGCTCATCGACGATAAAATTAACCGCGTCTGATTTATATAAATCAATATTCGAAAATGTTAAACCTCTTTGAACCATTTCAATTGCGATTTGAAGAGTTTTTTGAATGTCTTCTTCTTTTGGGGAAAGTTTATCGAGTTTCATTCGAGATTTTAATTTTAACTCGTCAAGTCGATCGATGATCGCCGATTCGCCTTTAGTCATCGCTTCGATATCGTATTGTTTAGAACGGACTGAGAAAAATGTCGCATAGTAGACGAGTGGATGATAGATCTTAAAATATCCGACTCTGACCGCCATCATCACATAAGCAGTTGCGTGTCCTTTGGGAAACATGTATTTAATCTTGTTACAAGAATCGATGTAATATTGAGGAACTTTATTTGCGAGCATCACTTTAGCAAATTCGTCTTTTATCCCGTCGCCGTGTCTGACATCTTCCATGATTGCAAAAGCTGTTTGCGGTTTGATTCCTTTTGAAATCAAGTAAGTCATGATATCGTCACGACACCCGATGACACCGCGTAGATCTGTGACTCCGCTTTTGATCAGTGATAGAGCGTTGCCTTGCCAGACATTAGCTCCATGAGAAAGACCTGAAACGATGACGAGATCTGAAAATGATTTAGGGCAAGCGTCTTCTAATATTCCTCTTACAAAGTCGGTGCCGAATTCAGGAATTCCCATCGCTCCAGTTTTTGAAGCGAGATAATCTCTTTTAAGATCGAGGGCTTTAGACGAGGAGAATAAAGAAATTACTTTAGAATCGTTAAGCGGGATCTTATTGATATCGATCTGGGTTAAATCGCACATCATCTTCAACGCGAGTGGATCGACGTGCCCGAGTAAGTCGAGTTTTAAAATTGTATCGTGTAAAGATCTAAAATCAAAGTGTGTCGTCTTCCACGAAGAGGTTTTGTCTTCAGCGGGATATTGAATTGGGGTAAAGTCAAAGACTTCATATTCATTTGGAATGACGACAATTCCTCCTGGGTGTTGGCCAGTCGTTCGTTTGACATCAACACAACCAGAGGCTAAAAATCCAATTTTAGCTCTTGGTACTTCATCGGGGTTATAACCGAGCCGCTCAAAATAACCACGAGCATATCCAAAAGCGGTCTTATCGGCGACTGTTTCCACAGTTCCACTTCTAAAAACATTGTTTTCTCCAAGGAGAACCTTTGTATAATCGTGAGCTCTAGCTTGATAATCGTTTGGGAAATTTAAATCGATATCAGGGGTTTTGTCCGCCTTAAAACCAAGGAAGGTCTCAAAGGGAATGTTTTGTCCATCTCGCTCCATCTCTTCGCCGCAAAGGGGACATTTCTTACTCGGTAAATCATATCCAGAAGTGATTTCAGGAAGACTTTCGCTCGTCCATTCAACGTGTTTACATTTTGGACAGCGGTAGTGAGGAGGAAGTGGATTGACTTCGGTGATCTTTGCCATCGTCGCGGCAAAAGAAGAACCAACAGAGCCTCTAGAACCAACTAAAAATCCGTCTTCCACCGCTTTAAGAACTAGTTTACTGGCAATGTGATAAATCACCGAATATCCGTTAGTGATAATTCCATTTAATTCCGTTTCTAATCGCTCTTCGACTATGGTTGGTAATTGATCCCCGTATAATTCATGAGCAGTCTTAAAACATAAGTCTCTTAACATCTGTTCAGAGTTTTCAATTTTCGGAGTGTAAAGATGATCATTAGGAAGTGGAACCAACTCTTCAATCAAATCATTGATAATATTCGTATTAGTGACCGTGACTTCATAAGCTTTTTCTTTGCCTAAAAATGACATTTCACGGAGCATTTCACTCGTCGTTCTAAAGTGTTGATCCGGATTTTCAAAATTCTCGATATCACTTTTGTTATAAGGATTGAGATTTAAAGCATGGTATTCTCCTCCGAGTCCTTTTGCAGATATATAAACATCACGGAAGATTTTATCTTCTTTATGACAATAATGAACGTCTCCAGTCGCGCAGACGAGTTTTTTTAAGTAATCGCTCGTCTCGACGATATCTTTTAAGGTTCGAATGATTTCTTCATTCGTCGAAAACTCACCTTTATTGATCAAATAGGAATAATTAGGAAGCGGTTGAATTTCAATGTAATCATAAAAGCTAATTGCTTTTTTAAGTGCTTCTTCATTTTTATTCGCCGCGATTCCAAATACTTCACCATTAAAGCATGCTGAACCAAATAAGAGATTTTCTCGATAACGAGTCAATTCACGACGAGGAATTTTTGGTAGACGGGCTAAATATTCGATATTCGATTTAGAGACGAGTCGATATAAATCATGAAGGCCTTGATAGTTTTTGGCTAATGCGATCATATGATATGGGTGAATGTGCATCAACATCTCATTTGAAACTTCGAGATTTGCCAATTCCTCATGTTTTAAATCACGTTTATCTTTGGTTAAAACGACGAGCATAGCTTGCCAAACTTCATTTAAAACCTCAGCGTCATAATCGCCTCTATGGGCAGCTTGTTCATCGTATTTCACATCGAGGTTTCGACAAAGTGTTCCAAGACGATGGTTGCGACTTTGGGGGAACAAATATCGAGAGAGTGACAAAGTGTCGATCACCGGATTTAACAAGACTTCTCGTCCATCTCTTTTTAGGGCTTCATTTAAAAACGAAAAGTCGAAATCCGCATTATGACTGACTAGGATTGCGTCTTTGATGAAATCGAGAATCTGTGGAAGGACTTCTTCGATTTTCGGCTTACCTTCAAGCATCTTATCGGTGATGTTAGTAATCTTCACAATTTTCTCTGGAAGTCGTCTTTGAGGATCGATGAGAATGTCTAATCTTGAGACGACAGTTCCGTGTTCGATTCGCACTGCACCGAATTCAATAATCCGATCATAACGACAACTAAGACCCGTTGTCTCTAAGTCAAAAACGACGTAATTTGCGTGATTTAAGGGGATTTTACTCGGATTTTTAATATATTCAACTTCATCATTGACCATATAAAATTCAATTCCGTAGAGAATTTTTAAGCCATTGATCTTGCCAAATTTTTGCGCATTGGGATAACCTTGAACGTTACCGTGATCGGTAATTGCTAGGGCTTTCATCCCTAGAGCTTTAGCGGTTTCACAATAATCTTCCATCGAACCAGTCGCATCCATTGCAGACATCTGCGAATGAAGGTGGAGTTCCACTCTTTGAATAGGCTCATCATCTTTGAGTTCTTCATCTGGTGGCAGAAGGTCGATGTAGTGACCTCTTAAAGTCAACTGTTTGGTAAAATCATCGATATAGACACAACCGCGAACACGAACTTTTGTCTTGCGTTTTTCGAGTAATTTCAATTTGCTTTTTTTGATGAATCCGATCTTGCCAGTCATGTTGACATAAATCGCTCCACCACTTTTATCATAGACTCCCAAAATAAGACGAGCTCTTTCGTTATAATCTTTTTGCTCATAAGAAAAAATATAAGCATCGAAATCGACATTACCGGAATTTGAATCTAGCGTGTCGATCAGATTGTGAGGTTCGTAGTTACCTCTTTTATTTCTCCGCGCCATCTCTCGCTCTTTTTTCATGAGAATGACGTTTTGTCGCATTTCTTCGAGGAGTGTTTCTTCAACCTCAGTTCTGACGCAGTCATCGATGACAGGATCACATTGCTCATCATCAACATTCCGCTCTCGAGGATCATTTTGAAATTGCTCGCTATGAAAAATAGCATCTGAACTTTCAATCGTCTCTAAAGCAACTGTATCAGCAGCTTTGATAATTTGTTTGATTTCTTTTTTGGTGAATTCTGGTCCTTCATCTTTTTCTTTAACCTTTTCAACGATTTCAAAATCGTAGAAGATGAAACTCAAGAAATCTCGAAAATCAATGATTGCTCTTTTCATTCTTTCTTGTTGTTTTTCGTCACTATATTCAACTGTGATGAGACTATTCTCACCACTTATTTCTAAATTGTGGGGGACGCGATAAATCGTCTGATACCAATCATCAAATAGTTTTAACACATCGCGATAAGTCGGAGGTTTTAAATAAGAAAAAGCAAGTGTGTATTTATAATCGATCGTCGCTAATCCATCCATGAACTGCCGGAGTTCATAGTATTCCCAAGGTAAAGTTTTGACGATGACCATATCGATTTGTTCTTTGTCGAAAATATTTCGAGTGCAAAGATCAAAACTCAAGTCAAAAGCATCGATATTTTGAATACCAATTGATTTTAAAAACCGCTCCATTCGCTCGTCCATTTTTACCTCCTGTTAACTAAATGTGAAAATTAAAAGATGGGGAAGAAAATATCTTTGACCAATAAGATGATCATCAAACCGAACATGATCGCTAATCCGATGTAAGAGACTACGGTTTTGACCTTATCAGGAATTTTCTTTCTGAAAATACCTTCAAAAGCGATGACGAGCAAATGCCAGCCATCAAGTCCCGGGATCGGAATCAAGTTGATAATCGCTAGGTTGATGGAGATAATTCCCCAATAATATAAATAATAGCCAAAACCCATGCTGTTAAGGGTTGAAGTGGTCGCTGAATAAATAGCGACAATCCCGCCGACTTCTTTCCAACCTTTTCCGGTGAACAAATCCCTAAGGCTGCGGAAGATGAGTGATGCCCCATCTCCAAAACGTTCAAAGGTCAATTTCCATGCTTCAGTAAAAGTGTTCCAATGTCTGCTGTTATAAAAAACTAATCCGGTCGATTCGATTACCCCGTCTTCGATCTTTAAAATAAGCGGTTTAATCTCAGGAGTTTCGATGACGATTTCATCTTCATCATAAGCGAAAAACCGGGTTTTAATTTCTAGAGTCTTATAATTTTTCAGAGTTTCAAAATCTGCACCCTTTATATCAGCGTTAGGAACGTACTTATCTTTTAACCCTTCTTCGACATTTTTTTGTCGAAGAACCAAGCGTTCATAATTGATTTCTAGATTTGCTAAAGTGAGTCTTTCTAAATTTAAAGTCACATAATATTCAACGGTTTCGTCGTTGTTTTTAGTCAAAATCGCCTGATCTGCGATAACAAAATCCGAAGCGACAATTTCATTAGTCTCAATCTCATTTTGAAGAAAGATTTCTCCTTCACTATTGTAGTAATAGTATTTGATATCTAGAAAATCACTTAGCTCGTAGTGGTCTGAATCAAAAGATCTAATTCCCGCTAGAGCAGCTGGTGAATTTTCGACGACATCAAAAACATTATAAAAAATATTATCTGTCGGAAAAAATTGAGTCGAAAAATAAATGAGTAGAATTGAAAGGACAAGATTCATCACCACGCCTGAGGACATGATGATGGCAGATTTCCATTTTTTAATTCCGTTGATCGATCTTTCTTTAGGAACAAATGTCCCGTCAGGCATTTCACCCTCATCATCGGCCATGGCAACATAACCACCAAAAGGAATTACTCTCAAAGAAAAATAAGTTTCTCCATTTTTTCTTTTCTTTCGAAAGAAAGCCTTTCCAAAGCCGATTGAAAAATCTGCACAATAAACTTTGAAAACCTTAGCACTTGCAAAATGTCCGAGTTCATGAATCATCACCAACAAAGATAAAGAGATGATGAACATTAAAATATTTAAAATTGATTGCAAGAATTGCATATTATTTACTCCATTTCTCCACTAATTCTCGTGCTTTTAGACGGGTTTTTGCATCTACTTCGATTAAAACTTCTAGATTTGGGTGAACGATATTTTGCGTTTCTTCCATGCAAGTATTAATGATTTTATCGATGGTCAAAAATCCGATTTGATCTTTTAAAAATGCTTCGACTGCAATTTCATTACTCGCGTTTAAAACCGCCCCAAAGATTCCTTTTTCCTCAATCACTTTTTTAGCCCACTTGACAAGTGGATAGCGTTTGAAACAGAACCTTTGAAAGTGATAAGGTCCAAAATCTTCATAACTCATAGCAAGAAAAGTTTCAAAAGGATAATTATTTTCAAATAAGGCGAAACGAATTGGGTTTTTCATATCTGGTTCACTGATTTCAGCGCGATGAGTTCCGTCTTTATAACGGACCAAGGAATGAATCATTGATTCGTCATGAAGAAGGACTTTAATTTTTGAATACGGATAAGAAAATAAATAATGTGCTTCGATGATTTCAAAACACTTATTGACCATCGTCGCACTATCGATGGTGATCTTTTCGCCCATTTCCCAAGTCGGATGCCTTAAAGCATCTTCCTTGCTCACGTGTTCTAAATCACTTTTTTTCAGTTTCCTAAAAGCACCCCCACTTGCAGTTAAAATCAATTTATCGACATTCTTATCTTCAACGAGAAGACATTTTAAAATCGCAGAGTGCTCTGAATCGATTGGATAAAGTTTTCCCTTGCCTTTTTTAAGCAAATCATCGATCAACTCTCCTCCGACGACAAGAGATTCTTTGTTTGCTAAAGCGAGTTTTAAATTTCTTTTTAAAGTGATAAAAGAAGGGACGAGTCCGCTGAACCCGACCAATCCATTGACGACCATTGTCGCTTTTGTTTCCTCACATAATTCTTTTAATCCATTCACACCGGAAAAAACTTTTAAATGCGGATATTTATTTGCTAGGACCAATGCTTTTTTTTCATCGATTAAATAGATCGATTCAACTTCTGGATGATCTTTTAAAATCGGTTCGATAACTTTGTCGTTATGGCCGACACTAAAGGAGACGAGCTCGAAACTAGTTCGTTCTTCCTTAATCACTTCTAGCGTCTGTCTTCCGATACTTCCGCTAGCGCCAAGCAAACAAATCTTTTCCATTAAAGAAACAAGCCCTCCCAATTTCCACTGACAGCAAAATTGAAGATGATAATCAAAATCGCAGAGACTAAGGTTGAAAAAATAATCGAATCAAAACGATCTAAAATTCCCCCATGCCCCGGCATGATAAAACCAAAATCTTTGACGTCATAATATCTTTTCACCGAAGAGAAGATAAAATCTCCTAGTTGAGAGACTAAAGAGATCACAACTCCAAGAATGACGATGAAATACCAATGTTCTAAATCTAGACTCTTGATAATCGGACTTCCACTAGCAGCAAGGGCAAAACCAAAAATCTGCGTAAAAATCAAAGAAAAA
>JBAYST010000023.1:0-13927 GCA_041676005.1 Bacilli bacterium
CCTCGATATGGAAATGCATCCACTTCATCAAAAATCAATAAATCAAAAAAGTTTTCAAACCGATATAGTTGATGTGCGGTCAAACAAATAATATCTCCATCTAACTTATTTGTGTGCCCCCCGTAAATCGCTACAATTTCATTTTTTGGAAATGTGTATTTGAACCGCGTCGCTATTTCGATTACCACTTCCCGTCGTGGAGCTACGAATCCAATTTTTTTACCCTTATCAAGAGCGTAGTCTATCACTTTAAACATCAACTCAGTTTTCCCTGCACCTGTCACCGCGTTGACCAAAGTATCAACTCCATTTTTATAATTTTCTAAAATTTGTTCACTGATTCTAATCTGTTCATTTGTCAAATTATAAGTGAGATGAAGACTGCTCGCCTTGGGTGGCTTTGCGCTCTCAATTTTTTGACCATTAAAATTGATGCACGCTCGACAATAAGGTTGCCCGTTTTTATATCCGATTTTATTAGGATCTTCGTTGCCACAATTAGAGCATTTAAAGTGATCATCCATGCTACATATAGCATTATTTTTAGAAAAATAAAAACTCCATTCCCTAAAGAACAGAGTTTTATGAATTGTCGAGTATTGTTAGCAGTCTAATTTATCTTCTTCAATCGAACAGAGCAAATCGACGCGCGTTGCATGCCGTCCGCCATCAAATTGTGTATTTAAGAAAATATCTAATCGTCTTTCACAATCTTCATAGTTCATTCTATTTTGACCAAAGGCTATTACGTTTGCGTCATTATGAGCGCGGATTAAACGCGCCACTTCATCATCATAAGCAATCCCGCATCTCACGCCACGAACTTTGTTCGCAGCGATTGAAATGCCAATTCCGGTCGAACAGACTACGATTCCAAATTTGCATTCTCCACTTGCGACTTTTTTGCCAACTGCTGCGCCAAAATTAGGATAGTTCACTGAATCGTGTGTGTTTGTTCCAACATCAACTACTCCATAACCGATCATTTCAAGATGATCTTTCAATTTGTTTTTGTAATCCACTCCAGCGTGGTCGCTACCTACTGCAATTTTGTACATTATTTTTCCTCCAGTACTTTGTTTATTTCTAAGGAAGAAATATCTCCTTCTCTTACAATTATAATTGTACCACATGTGTCAACTATAGTTGACGGTCTTTTATAACCCGATTCGCCTTCAATGTAAAAATCGACTTCTGAACCGAAAATTTTCTTTGCTTCTATCGAGTTTAAAGCAGGTTTAGTTCCAGTTTTATTTGCACTAGGAACCAAAAGAGGTTTTTTTACTAATCTGATCAAGTTTCTAAGATCTTCTTGAGCGGGAATTCTAATCCCAATTTTTTCACTTTCGTGCGTGACCCATTTAGGCACAGTATTTTTGACCTTTAACAATAAAGTGATTGGCCCAGGCATAAACGCCTTTATCAATTTTTTAGATTGTTCATTTAATTCTGCGTATTTTTCAATTTCTTTAAGTTCTGCAACCATCATTGTGTAAGGTTTATCATCTGATCTCATTTTGATGGTGTTTAATTTTTTATATGTTTTTTCATTATCGAAGACAATTCCTAATCCAAAAACTGTTTCCGTCGGAAAAGCGACGATGCCTCCGTCTTGTAAAATTTTTGCCGCTTGTCTTAAAACATCATTCTTGTTCATACGTATCATTCCTAATATACAAAAACCTCGTTTTACCGTAAATATCTTTATGAAATTCATAATCGGCTAAAGGAAGGTATTTTTTAATCAAAAGAGTTAGAACTTCTTCCATGTTTTCACCAATTTCAAAGAAGAGCAAAATGACTTTTTTCATCACTGCGTGAACGTTTTTAAATATCTCTTCATAATATTGGCTCGCAGGTTTTGCAAGTAAAGCCAGGTGTGGTTCATTTAAAAACACATTATCATCGATCGTCGTTTCATCCTCAATATATGGAGGATTAGAGATAATGACATCTAACTTGATTTTTTCTTGTAGAAATGGAATTAACATGTTTCCTTCATAAAAAGTGATTTTACTATCATTCTTAATCGCGTTTTCTTTAGCTACTGCTAAAACTTTAGGAGAAATATCAGAGGCAAAAACAGTGCTTTTGAATATTCTTTTATTTAAAAAAATAGCAATTGCTCCACTTCCAGTCCCGATATCGGCAATTTTTATTTCCCGCTGACCTAAATATTCTTTATTAATTATTTTTTCAGCAAATAAAACTAATTCTTCTGTTTCTGGTCGGGGAATCAAAACATCTGGTGTGACAATTAAATCTAATTCTAAAAATGGAGCATGGCCTAAAGCATATTGAATCGGAACCCCGGCCATCACTCTAGAAATTATCTCTTGGTAACGATCGAGGTCTTTTGCTTGTTCGTCAAAATGTTTTACTAACTCTGAAAACGAAGCAAATCCATTTATATCGAGTAAAATTAACTTTATCGCCGAATCGTTTAATTTCATCGGAACAAGCTTTTTTAATTCAAAATATAATTCACGGTTACTCGCCATGGTTAGCCCACCATTTTCGATTGTTGATCATAGTGAATCAAAGCTTCGATTATCTCGTCTAATTCGCCTTCCATAATCCGGTCTAATTTTTGCACCGTAAACCCGATGCGATGATCAGTAACCCGATTTTGTGGATAATTATAGGTTCTGATTTTTTCGCTTCGTTCACCAGTCCCTATTTTTAGTTTTCTTTCGCTTCCTCTTTCTTCTTCTTGTCTCGTCAGAGCCTCAGCGTAGATTTTTGTTCTTAACATCTGCATCGCGATTTCACGATTTTGAATTTGGGATTTTTCAGTTTGGCACGTCACAACTGTTCCAGTTGGAACGTGAGTGATTCTCACCGCGGATTCGGTTTTATTGACGTTTTGTCCGCCTGCTCCTTGAGCGTGATAAGTATCAACTTCTAAATCACTTGGGTTGATTTCAATATCGATTTCATCGGCTTCAGGCATGACTAAAACCGTGCTAGTCGAAGTGTGAATTCGACCACTGGCTTCTGTTTTAGGAACTCTTTGAACTCGGTGTGCCCCGCTTTCAAATTTTAACTTCGAATAGACCATATCTCCTTTAATCTTAAAAGAAATCAAAGAATACCCACCCGCTTCGCTAGGTGAAGAATTGAGGAGTTGGAGTTTCCAACCTTCGGTTTCGGCGTATTTAGAGTACATTCTGAAAAGATCTCCGGCAAAAATGTTTGCCTCGTCTCCGCCAACCGCACCTCTTATTTCAACGATGATGTTTTTGTCATCGTTAGGATCTTTTGGTAAAAGTAACTCCCTTAATTCAGCAATTATTTCATCTCCGTGTTTGATGAGTCTTTTGTATTCTTCTTTACCCATCTCGGCGATTTCACTATCATTTTCATTGCTCATTTCAAGTGCTTGTTCTTTATCGATAACTAATTTTTTATATTCTAAAAATTTTTCAACTTGTGGTTCCAAAATCGCTCGTTCTTTTGAAAGTGCCCGAAAACGAGAAATATCTTTTGTGATTCCTTCTTCAATTAATTGCGAATCAATTTCTGCAAGTCTAGCTTCTGCTACTTGCAATCTTTGGTACATGCTGACTTCCATTTTTCCTCCGTTGAAACCGGTTTGTATTTTAACATATCGCCAGAATTATAAAAAGAGGATTGTTTTTTCTTAATATTAATATTAATTATTCAAGACCTATCATGTTTTGTGTATAATCTAATAAGGTAACCAATATGTCTTATAAAGCACTCTATCGAACATATCGACCGGCAACTTTTGAAGAAGTGTCAGGTCAAGAACACATTGTAAAAACATTGAAAAATGCACTGGAAAGCAAAAAAATTGCACATGCTTATCTTTTTGCAGGTCCTCGTGGAACTGGAAAAACGACGATGGCAAAACTTTTTGCAAAAGCTTTAAACTGCGATGAAGGTGTCGGAAAACAATGCAATAAATGTAAAAACTGTTTGGCAATCAACGAAGGAAATCATCCTGATGTAATTGAAATTGACGCAGCTTCCAACAATGGGATTGAAGAAGTTAGAGACCTGATTGACAAAGTCAAATACTCGACGATTTTAGGACAATACAAGGTTTATATCATCGACGAGGTCCATATGATGACTCCGGGGGCTTTTAATGCTTTACTCAAAACTTTAGAAGAACCACCCGCAAATGTCATTTTCATTTTAGCGACTACAGAGCCGCATAAAATCCTCCCGACAATCTTATCGCGTTGTCAAAGATATGATTTTGCGAAACTTCGCGATCATGAGATAAGAGACCGCTTACGGCTCGTCTTAGAAAAAGAAAACATCACTTATGACGAAGATGCTGCAAATCTGATCGTCTCTTTAAGTGACGGAGGAATGCGCGATGCTCTTTCAATCCTCGATCAGGTTTTAGCATATTCGGGTAACAATCTTTCAAGCCAAGACATCCTCTCGATTTTTTCTTTAGAAAGCAAACAAGAAAAAGTTCAGCTTTTAAAATTGACCGCTAAAGGAGAAACCGGTGAAGTTTTAAAAAGGATAAAAAGATATATTGAAAAGGGAACTGACATCAAACGCCTTACGAGTGACCTTTTGCTCATTTTAAAAGATGTTTTAATCTACAAAACCACTCGCTCTTTTGAATATTTAGAAACTATCGATGAAAGTGATGCTCAAGATCTTTCAAAATTACTCGAAATCACAAAATGCAACGCTTATATCGATAAATTGATGGAAGCTGAAAAAGATTATAAAAATGTTCCTTCGATCAATCCACTTTTTGAAATCACGATTTTAAAAATGACAAGCATGGTCGACAAGTCAGTTCAATCAAAGGAAAGAGAAATCATTCGTGAAAAAGTGGCGAACACAAAATTTAAGGAAGAAGCCGAACCTTCTCACAAAGAAGAAAGCCCGCTTATCGAAAAAGAAGAACCAAAAAAAGAAAGAGAAATTGTACCTTCACTTTTTGATGTCGTCTACGACGAAAGCAAAGTCAATTCATCCTTGCTAGTGCCAAAACATGTCAAAATCGAAGATGGATTTTACGTTTTAAATGAGGAACAAATCATCGAAGTAATGGTGATGGCTAAAAAAGATATTAAAAATCAACTTTTAGATAATTGGGAGCAACTCGCGACTTTAAATCTTCATCCAGAATTAGGAAAAAAAGTTTCTTTGCTGATCGACGCTCATCCTTTAGTCGCCACTAAAGACATTTTACTTATCGAAGAAGATTTACAAATTAAAAGTGATAAGGTCAATCAAATCGCTTCACAAGCGGAATTACAAAAGATCGTCCAACTTGTTTTTAAAAAGCGGATGTTTGTCTTTGCTTTGACGAGAAGAGAATCAGTTAATTTACAACAAAAATTTATCAATTTGAAACAAGTCGGAAAATTACCGAAATTAGAATCGATAAATCTTGAATTTGAAGGAAGGTAGGAAATCAAAAATGAATATGCAACAGATGCTGATGCAAGCACAAAAAATGCAAAGAGAATTAAAAAAAGCGAAAGATGAATTAGCCAAAAAAGAGTTTGCTCTTTCTAAAGGCGGAATGGTCACTGTGACAATTCTTGGAAGCAAAGAAATAAAATCAATCGAAGTCGAAGATGATGCTTTTGAAAAAGAAAATAAAGAACTAATCGAAGAGACAATTGTTCTTTGCATCAATGAATTGATGCTTCAAATCGAAAAAGCAGAGCATGCGATCAATGAAAGAATCACTGGGAGTTCTACAGGAGGCGGATTGTTTTAATGGAAAATCTTAAATCGTTGACACGGCTTATCGATTCTTTAACAAAACTCCCCTCGGTTGGTAAAAAATCTGCAGAGCGGATGGCTTATGCAATGCTTGAAATGGATGAAGAGGATTTGAAGGAATTTTCTAATGCTGTCAAAGATTTAAAAGCAAAAATCACGCGTTGTCCAATCTGCGGCAATTATACGGAAAGTGATTTATGTTCAATTTGTAAAGATGACACAAGAGATGAAAGTCTCATCATGGTCGTCTCTTATCCAAAGGATATCATCGCCATTGAAAAATCAGAGTCATTTCATGGAAAATATCATGTTTTAGGGGGAATCATTTCTCCAAGCAAAGGTAAAACGATTGAAGAACTTAATATCGCAAGCCTGATCAAGCGAATTGAAAGTGGGAACGTCAAAGAAATAATTTTAGCGACAAATCCAAACGTCGATGGTGAAACCACTGCTCTATATTTAGCCCGTAAACTAGAGCCTTATGGACTAAATGTAACGCGTTTAGCATATGGTCTACCAATCGGCGGTGTTCTTGACTACGCTGATGCTTTAACACTTTCAAAAGCACTTGAAGGAAGAAGGAAGATTTAGGAGTTTTTTATGTTTATCACATTAGAAGGACCTGAAGGTAGCGGAAAGACATCCGCGGTAAAAACAGTCGTCAAAAAATTGACTGAAATGGGATACGACGTCGTTCAGACACGTGAGCCAGGCGGAACCCCAATTGCCGAACAAATCCGTCAAGTGATTTTAGATGTCAATAACACTAAACTCGATCCACGAGCAGAAGCTCTTTTATATGCCGCTTCTAGAAGACAGCATTTAGTCGAAAAAGTTTGGCCTGCTTTAAAAGAAGGTAAAATTGTCATTTGCGATCGTTTCTTAGATTCTTCGCTTGCTTATCAAGGTGGAGCACGCAAGTTAGGAATTGATAATGTTTTAAACATCAACATGTTCGCTACAGAAGGTACTTTCCCGGATTTAACTTTGTTATTTGATATAGATCCTGAACTCGGGCTAGAAAGAATCGCCACAAACACAAATCGAGAAATCAATCGTTTAGATTTGGAGAAACTCGAATTTCATAAATTGGTTCGAAAAACATTTTTAGAATTAGCTAAACGCTGGCCAGAAAGATACATCATCATCGATGCGAGTCGCTCGATTGAAGAAGTTGCCAATGCTACTTATGAGGCAATTATGGATAAATTACATGCAAGTAGAGGAATATCTTAGAAAATATCAGCCAATCATCTATCAAACACTCGCTAATGCTTTAAAAAGCGATTCACTTTCTCACGCATATTTAATAAGCGGCGACTCTGGCACTCCTTTGCTCGAAGTTGCAATTCACTTAGCAAAATCTATTTTATGCGACAAACCAAATCCTTTCGCTTGCGAAACATGTCTGACTTGCACGCGAATCGACGATGGAAATTATCCGGATTTCATTGTTTTAGATGGAAGCAAAGAAACGATAAAAAAAGAGATGATTCTAAATTTAGAGTCTAACTTTGATCGCGCGGCCTTTGAATCTAAAGGCAAAAAAATTTACATTTTAAATCTCGTTGAAACCATTAACGCCGCGACCATCAATTCACTTTTAAAATTTCTTGAAGAGCCCGGTAAAGAAATCTATGCTTTTTTAACAACTAATAACATCTCTAATGTTTTACCGACCATCATTTCTCGTTGTCAAATTTTAAAATTAAAGCCTATTGATCGTGGAGAAATTATCGCTAGAGCAATAGATTTAGGAATCGAAAAAGAAGATGCAGAATTACTCTCATATTTTTACAATGACGAGGTTTTAATAAAAGTGGCTTTCATTGAAGATAGAAATTACAAATTAGCAAAAGCAGCGTTTTTAGATTTGGTCGAAGGCTTAACCAAAGGGTTAGATGAGGCGACGTTTATTGCAGAAGTAAAAGTCTCGCCTTTGCTCAGCTCTAAAGAATCTGCTCGTTTTTTCTTTGATATGTTAATTTCCTTTTTTGAAGATATCGAGTCTTATAAACATTCCAATCATATATTTTTAACCTCGTTAAGTGATAGAATAGAACAACTGGCGGCGGTTTTTAAAAGAAGCGAAGACATTCTCGTCGAAATTTTAAAAGCTCGTAGTCAAATTTCTCTTAATCTCAACATCGCTCTTTTGTTAGATCATATTATGTTTACGATTAGAAAGGAGTCATAAATGCAAGACGAATTTTTTGAATATAACTATAACTACACGCATTATATTGGTGTTAAGTTTGCCGACGCAAAACGCGCATATTTTTTTGGGACCGATCTTAAAGATTTAAAAGAAGGTGACAAAGTAATCGTTGAAACCATTCGCGGGCGAGAATTAGGAACAACGGTCACTGAATTGATGGAGATTTCTAATTACACTTCTTCTTTAACTTTAAAACCAATTATCAGACTTGCGGATAATAGTGATATTCGCGGTTATGAACAAAATCTCAAAGATGCTAAAGAGGCAATGAAAATCTGCGCACAAATTATTAAAGATTTAAATCTTGAGATGAATCTTTTATCGGCCGAATACACTTTAGATAAAGCAAAAATTATTTTTTCTTATGTCGCAGATGAACGAGTCGATTTTAGAGAATTATTAAAATTATTAGCGGCGCGTTTAAGAACGAGAATAGAACTGAGGCAAATCGGTTCGCGAGACAAGGCTAAACTCATCGGAGGAATTGGAATTTGTGGTTTGCCATTATGCTGTGCAACATTCTTAAATGAATTTGACGGAATTTCTATTAACCGCGCTAAGAATCAAATGCTCGCCATTAACATTCCAAAGCTAAGTGGTCACTGCGGCAAACTCATCTGCTGCTTAAAATATGAAGATGAAGCATATGCCGAAGCAAAAAAAGAATTCCCGCCTATTGGTGAGCAGGTGTTAATTGAAGGAAAAAAATATTGGGTCGGTTCGATCAATATTATCTCTAAAGCAATCAAGCTGGATTCTGATAATGATATTAAAATCGTTTCGATTGACGAGTATAAAAAGATTCAAGCGAAAAATGAAGCGAAAAGAAAATAAAGATGAAACGCTCACTTTCTTTTAAGGACAATGTTCCGCTTTTATATTTGATCGCTACCCCTATTGGTAATTTACAAGAGTTTTCACCACGAGCGATTTCAACAATTCAAGAATCTGATTTTATTGCTTGCGAAGATACGAGAAACACTTCTAAACTCCTGGATTTTTTTCAAATAAAGAAGAAACTTATCTCCTTACACGAACATAATGAAGTTGTTGCATCCAATCAAATCATCGAATTATTAAAACAAGGACAAAGGATTGCTTATCTTTCCGATGCCGGTTTCCCTGCAATCAGCGATCCGGGCGAAATCTTGGTTAAAAAATGTTTAGAAAATGAAATCAATGTCTCAGTCATCGGCGGCAGTAATGCTTTATTAGTCGCTTTAGTCGGCTCAGGTCTATCGACTGAACGCTTTTATTTTCACGGTTTTTTAAAAGCGAAAAAAACCGAACGTGAAAAAGAATTATTAAAACTAAAAGACAAGGAAGAAACCTTAATCTTTTATGAATCTCCACATCGAATCGATGAGACACTCAATAGTATGTTGATAGTCTTTGGTGACCGTCCAGCGGTTATTGCTCGCGAATTGACTAAGGTTCATGAAGAATATATTCGAGGTCATTTAAAAGAATTAGCGGACATCGCTAAAGAAACTTTAAAAGGAGAAATGGTCATCGTTGTCAGCGGTCATGTAAGTGAGAATATTTCAATCTCTGATGAAACAATTTTAAAAGAATACGCGTTGACTGATCTAAAACTCACGACTAAAGATCGAATTGATTTAGTCGCTAAAAAATTATCACTTCAAAAGAGACGAATTTACAATTTGATTATGAAAAACCAGCGATGATATTCGCTGGTTTTTAATTTACCATTTTGCTTGGCTTTTTCTTTTTTTCGATGATAAGGAATATTAAATAAGATGTAACAAACATAAACGTTCCAACCGCACTCACAATTCCTCCTGTCACTAGGTCGTCGTTTAAATATTTCATCTCGTAAGTGAACTCTCCAGGCTTAGTTAAAAATCCAACAAATCCCCCTTGTGACTTATATACTTTTAAGGATTCAGCGTGACCATCTTTATCGGTTGAAATGACTTTCCATCCTTTTTCATATGGAATAGTCGTTACAACGTAACGATACTTATCATAGTTCGTTGTAAAAGTGAATTTATTCGTTGAGACATATGTGACATTTTCAAGCGCTTTTAAATTATTTATCCGGTCATCAAAATTCTTACCAGTTTCAATAGCAATATGAATATTAGGCACATTTGTAAAGCGTGGTCGAATGACAATCGATTTAATTTCTCGTCGAGCATAAAACCCTCTTATTCCTTGCGATCTATTAAGCGTATAAGTGTCGTCATTATGATTATCATAAGTGATGACCTTACCATCTTCATCAATCAAATAAATATCAACTTTTTGGTTCAACATATATGGAGAATTTATATAGACTGCGGTTCCTTCATCAAATTCAAAAGTTTGATTATCATCACGAGAAACGAAAATGAAATAATGATCATTTGTGGATGAATATTGAGCTCCTTCTTGTTGAATATAGTTCAAGGGAATATCTCCGAGCTTATTAACATCATACGAGTCAGTGTTTAAGACTTTAAAGATTTGCTTTTTATATCCGGAATTCGGAGTATTATTTGTCACGACTTTTTTAAATCCGGTGAATGTGGAAGATGAATAATTCGCCTTATTTTCAAGTTTGGTGATGTCATCTTGTGCGATAGATAATATTTCATCAACAGAGTTAATATCGACGATAGCCGTTTCTAAAAACATCTGTTCACAAAGAAGAAGATCGAAAGGATCATAACGATAAACAAATGTTCCTGCTCCACCTGAAGAGTTGTCGTCAGTGTATCCGATGATTTCATCATATGAAAACCCTAACTGTGAAACGAATTCGTTTTTAAAGACATAGAAATCTTCGTTTTCAAGCTCAGGAACTTCGATAGCGTGTAAAGGAACGTTGACATCAGCTTCTTCTAAAATATCCATTTTCGTCTTATTTTTTTGAATGACATAATACTTTATTCCTAAAAAAGCATCGAGATTTGCTCGTTTATTCATATTATAAGCTGACCATCCGTCATAACCATCACTCCAACCGGTCCACCATTTAAAGTCTTTAACATTGTAGTTATAAAGAGTGTGGAACATCTGCGTTCCATTATAATTATTCATCATTCCATTATTTGAAGAACGCCCATTATCTAAGGTCGTATAGGTACGGAAATAAGTTTTGTCAAGATCATTTATCTTGTTGATAACTCCGCTTAGAGAATTATTAATTGTCGTTCCATTATTGGCTGCTACATCTTCAGCAGAAAACGAAGTGTGGCCGTATGCAACTAGATTACCAACAGCAATAGATTCGATGATTACCATGCCTAACATCAGATAATGAAGATAACTTTTATCGTAGAAAAATCTGATGATGAAGTAAGTGACAACGATAACCGTAATCTCAATTGCGCAAGTCCAGAAGATGGGAACTCTTTCAGCAAAAACTGAGTATTCTTTTAATAGATAAGAAGCGGTAAATCCCGCGGCCACTACTCCGGCAATGGTAAATATCGCTCCTAAACTAAGTGACCATTTGAAGGAATCTTTCATCTTATCGATATAAAGCACAGAGTAGGTGATAATCGAAGTATTAAGAAAGATAGACCATCTTAGATATTCAGTTGTTAAACCAAACAATGCATAGGAAATAAATGGTGAAAATAAAGAAAAGATAAAAAATGCAATTGCAATGAACACAGTGTATTTCTTCTCTTTAACTGATTGAATAACCGCGGGAATAAATAACATCGTAATCGGAGTTGCTGACCATAAACTTCCCGCCATTTGATCGTAAGAAAGTAACCCACTCACCCCGTATACCAATGGTGTTCCTCGATCAGAAATCGGAGGAACAAAAAAATCGATAATCGGATAATATAGACGATAACTTCGGTCTCGATCACCATCAGCGAATTTCCAACTGAAAACGACTTTTAATAAATTTTTAAAATCTCCGACTTCGTAAAATTCTTTTAAACGGTCTAAATATGTAGCCCCAGTATATCGACTTGAACTTTGCGAGGCGATAAAACACGGATAAAAAATAACTAATCCCATCATTAATCCAACGACAAAACCACTGAAACCAATTCCTAAAATCGCTAAGTTTGTTTTCCAATTATTAAGTTTTAATCGATGAAAATATCTCCACATTGCATAGAGGAATGCACAGATTGTGAGAGCAGGAAGCAAAAAGAAATTACAAATCGATAAAAGAAATAAAGAAAACGCTAATAACCATGGTTTTTTATCTTGTAAAACTTTTTCAATGCCTAAAAGAATAAGCGGAAAGACGACAATCATATCTAAAAAATTGTTAAACCATAAATACCAAGCCATCCATCCACAAAAAGCAAAAGCGATTGCTCCAATTCGTGCGCTGAATTCTTTTGCGCTCATTTTCTTTAAATATGTTCTAAAGACCATTCCCCCTAAAACAATTCGAACAATAGATAAAATCGCCATCGCTTGAGGAACAAAACTGCGCGGGAAAATAATAATTGGCAAGAAGAAAGGAGAAAACAAATAGTAATAAGCGTTGCTAGTGATATTGTCCGCGCCCAAAAAAGTATTGGGATCCCAAAAAACGAATTGTCCGGTTTTAAAAAAGGTATGCCAATCATCATATTGATTAAAGCCCATCGGGATGTATTGCATTGTGTAATCACCCGTGTAAAGAGTGGAGAAATTACCTTTTAACAAAGGTGCAATATAAAATAGAAGGCTGATACCTATCAATAACAAAACAAAATAAAATGAAGAATGAATATCCAAAAGAAAAGCGAACTTCTTTTTAACCTTCCGCCAAAAACTTGGTTTGTACTCAAAAGTTCCTTCAACCATGATTTAATTATAATGATTGTTCATCTTTTTTAAACTGAAGTTTTAAAAAACATTGCATTATCACTTTGACCTTTCTAGAATAGAAAAGCATTTTATATGGAAATTCGTAATGTCGCTATAATCGCCCATGTCGACCATGGCAAAACAACGCTCGTCGACCAGCTCTTAAAAAGTGCTGGAACTTTTCGAGTTAATGAAGACGTTTCTGATCGAGCTTTAGATTCAAACGAACTCGAACGCGAAAGAGGAATCACAATCCTTGCTAAAACGACATCTATTTTATATAAAAATTACAAAATAAATATTGTCGACACTCCTGGACATGCGGACTTTGGAGGCGAGGTTGAAAGAATCATGAATATGGTCGATGGCTGCTTATTGCTCGTCGATGCCTTTGAAGGCGCAATGCCTCAAACGAGGTTCGTTTTAAAGAAGGCACTTGAAGCTCATGTCAAGCCGATTGTCGTCGTCAACAAAATCGATCGAAGAAATATCAATATTCAAAAAACTCTCGATGAAGTTTTAAATCTTTTCATCGAACTCGGTGCTCCTGATGAGTTTTTAGATTTTGAAGTTATTTACACTTCTGGATTAAAGGGTACATCATCTTTATCAAGTGATATAGATGAGCAAAAAGAAGGAATGAACATTCTTCTTGATAAGATTATTGAAGAAATCCCTGCTCCTATTTGTTCAATTACAAAACCGCTTCAATTACAAGTTTCTTTGCTCGATTACAATGACTTTGTCGGACGAGTCGGAATTGGAACAATTAAAAATGGCGTTATTCATGTCAATGATCTCGTGAGTGTTTCTCGCCTGGACGGTTCGACTAAGCAATTTAAAATCTTAAAACTTTTTGGTTATCAAGGATTAAAAAGATTAGAAATTGAAACTGCTTTTGCAGGGGACATCGTCGCAGTTGCAGGACTTCCAGACATAAATGTTGGAGAAACAATTTGTGATACCAAACATATTTCCCCCCTTCCTCTTTTAAGGATAGATGAACCGACTTTACAGATGACTTTTGGCACTAATACTTCTCCTTTAGCAGGTCGCGACGGAAAAAATCTCACTGCTCGCAAAATCGAAGAACGACTTTTTAAAGAATTGCAAAAAGATGTTTCGCTTCGCGTAAAAAAAATCCCTAATACAGAAAGTTGGATTGTTTCAGGACGGGGAGAACTTCACCTTTCAATACTAATC
>JBAYST010000024.1:0-13206 GCA_041676005.1 Bacilli bacterium
ACAGTTCCTAAAGCATAACGACTTGGATTCGCTTTTAATTCCTGCATTTCAGAAACCATGACGATCGTCTCTAAGAGACTTTCAATTTTCAATTTCTTTTTAGCCGATATTTCGACAAAGAGAACATCTCCGCCGAATTCTTCGGCAACGACATTTTGTGCGAGTAATTCGTTTTTAACTCTTTGGACATCGGCTCCAGCTTTATCGATTTTATTAATCGCGACAATTATTGGAACATTTGCCGCTTTAGCATGGTCGATGGCCTCGATCGTTTGAGGCATGACTCCATCATCCGCCGCAACGACTAAAACAACGATGTCGGTGACCGATGCTCCGCGACTTCTCATCGCAGTAAAAGCTTCGTGTCCTGGAGTGTCGATAAAGGTGATTTTTTGCCCTTTAATCTCTTTTTGATACGCTCCAATTCCTTGCGAAATTCCTCCGAATTCACTTTCGACGAGTTTTGAATCTCTAATCGCATCGATCAAAGTTGTTTTTCCGTGATCGACGTGACCCATAATCGTCACAACTGGAGGACGTTTTTTTAAATCTGCTGGGTTATCGCTGATTTCTAAATTTTCGAAATTCTCTGCTTCGACTAAAACTTTCTTTTGAAAATCAAAACCGTGTTCAAGACAAATAGTCCCGATCATTTCATCATCAAGAAGGGCGTTGATGGTCACCATTTTTCCTTTCAGGAAAAAGTATTTGATGATTTCACTTGGAAGAACCTTTAAAGTTTTCGCCAATTCTCCAACCGTGATCGCTCCTGTGTAGACAAAGACACCATTATTGACTTTTGTCGAAGTTTTGCCCGAAGTAACTTTTGTCGAAACGTTTGTTTTTCTTCCTGCGTTTACTTTTTTTGCCATATTATTCACCTTCTTTCTTTTGAAAATCTTTTGGACTTTTAACGATGATTAACGGTCATCGTCATCATAGTATTTATCGTATTCGTCGTAATCGAAATTATCTGAGTTTCCAGATTCGAACTCCTTATCTTCTTCTTCAAACGATTTGAGTTCTTCGTCAGTGTAAATCGACATTCTTTTCGAAGCGTCAACCTCTCTGACCACTTTTTCACTGTCAATGATTCCTTCTTCTTTTTTCCGACTTCGGTATGTTTTGCTCTGGGTTTGTTTTGCTTTTTTAGCTTCCGCTTCAAGTTCTTTTTCAAGGCTTTCTAAAGTGGTGGTCGTCTTAACCACGGTGACTGGAGTTTCTGTCTCTTCCACACTTTTGGTTTTTGCTACAGGCACTTCTTTACTTTCTGTGGCAGCTTCAACTTTTTCTTCAACGACCGATGCTTCTTCTCGATCGACTTCTTTTTCTAAAGTCTCGCGTTCTTCATCCGACATTGATTCATCGCGATAAACTCGCTCGCTTGGAGCGATATATCCCTCTGGAACACCTTCTCGGATAATCGAATTTACAGCTTCATCTTGAGGTTTTAAATCGTTTTTAGAGAGTTCTGCAAACGATTGTTGAGCGAGTAATTGCTTTCGTTCGATTTCTTGTCTTTCAATTTCTTCGAGGGTGAAGAATTGAATGCCTTCTTTAAATGCATCATCTTGTTCTTTGATGTCGATGCTATATCCAGTCAAGCGACAGGCTAAACGGACATTGACACCTTTTTTACCAATCGCAAGCGAAAGAGAATCATTTTTCACGACTGCAGTCGCTTTTTTGTTTTCTTGATCGACATTGATTCCGATCACTTGAGCAGGTTTGAGTGCTTCCATGATGTAAATCTCTGGATTATCACTATAAGTGATGATGTCGATTTTTTCTTTTGAAGTGAGGACGTTTTTATCTTGCTTTGGATTGTTTCCTAATTGACCGACTACTTTTTGGATTCGGCTTCCAGCAGGTCCAATACATGCGCCGGCAGGATCGACATTAGGGTCGCGGCTATAAACTGCGACTTTAGATCTTTCCCCCGCTTCACGGGCGATTGCTTTGATTACAATTGTCCCGTCGTAAATTTCATGAATTTCTTCTTCGAAAACTCGTTTTAAAAATCCTTCATTGCTTCGCGAAACTGAAATGTGCGCGCCTTTAGGTCCACTAGCGACGTCAGAAACAAATAATTTGATTGGGTCACCGAAATTAAATTTTTCATCTCCAATCAGCTGTTGTCTCGGAAGATAAACAGAAGTCTTATCGAGGCTGACTGTCACACCATTTTCTTCAACTTTTTCAACTCTGCCGATAATCATTTCACCAATTTTGTCTTTATATCTTTCATAAAGATTCGCTTTTTCGATTTCAGCGATTTTTTGTTTTAGACCAGTTTTAATCGATAGCGCAGTCGCTTTGCGGATTTCTTCCACTGGCATTTCGATGACGTATTCGTCACCTTCTTTAGCTTTTTTATTTGTCTTGCGAGCATCTTCAAGAGAGATTTCTAAAAAATCATCTTCAACGTCAGCAACAATCATTTTAATCTGCGCCATATAAATCGTTCCATTTTCAGGATCAATATTGACACGGACTAGAGCGTCATCGCCTCCGAGTTGTTTTTTAAATCCTCGTTCTAACACTTCTTGAAGTGCGTTCAAAATGTCTTCTCTAGAAATACCTTTTGAACTCCCGAGTTCTTCTAATGCTTCAATAAATAATTTTGCGTCATTCATGTTTTTACTCCTTAGAATTTGAATGCTAAACGCGCTTTTAGGATGTTGTTAACGTTTAAATCAATTTTAATAGTTCTTGTCTTCTCTTTATAAGAGATGGTGAGAATGTCACCTTCGGAATTTTCAAGTAAACCTTCGATGATGTTGAGACCTTTATGAGGGTTATTTAATTGCACATTAACATATTTCCCCACATAAAGTGGTAGTTTTTCAACCGGAATCGGTTTTTCGATTCCTAAAGAACAAATATCGAGAGTGTATTTTTCTTCGATTAAAGCTTCTTCATCTAGAAACTTTGAAATTTGTTCAGAAATGAGCGAAATCGCATTTAAATCAATCGCTTGCTCGCGGTCGATAACCAACGAAATAACGCTGCTTCCTTTTTCTTTACGCAGAGTTAGGGAACATAGTTCGTATCCCTTTTGTTCTACAAAAGATTCTAATTGTTTTTTAATCGTTTCGAGATTCATTCTCCTCCTTTTAAATACAAAGAGTGGCAGTCAGCCACTCTTGTTAAGAGTATTTGGTAAAAGTTCTACCTTGAATATGATATCAAGGTTTTTAGAAAATGCAAGAAATATTATTTATCAATAATCATCAAAAGGTAGGCGAGGTCTTCTTCGCTTGTCACTTTGAAATTATCCTTCTCGCCCTTGACGATTCCAATCTTTCCTCCGTAATCTCTATAGAGTTTAAGATCGTCACTAACATCATTGATTCCCTTTTTAAGTGCGAGTAGATGAGCTTGATATATTTGTGCAAAGCAAAAACTCGCCGGAGTCTGTTCTAAATAATACTCATTTCGATCCGGGATGAAATCGATTGATTTTCCATCTTTGGAAATGATGATCGTATCACTAGTTGGAATCATCGTCGCAGCTCCACCAACTTTTAAGGCAGTTGAAATGTTTTCTTTGATGATTCTTTGGCTGACAAGAGGACGAGCGGCATCGTGAATTAAAACGATGTCTTCTTCAGAAGCATTAGAGTTTTGTAACGCTAAAAGAACGCTTTCCTGACGGGTTTTGCCTCCGACAACGATTTGTTTAAATTTAGAAAAACCAAATTCTTTTTGATAGCAAGCGGCAACAGCAAAAAAATCTTCCGGTATAACGAGGATGATTCGATCGACTTCTTCACATTCTTGAAAGGTTTTTAAAGCGTAATACAAAAGTGGTTTTCCTAAAACGTTTATAAAGCCCTTAGGGATGTTATGTTCTAACATTCTCTCGCCTTTTCCGGCGGCTAAAATAACTGCGATGTTCATAGGTGAAGTAATTTTAACATATTCAAAAGAGAAAATAAAAAAGATGATTGTTCTTAAGTTCAATCATCTTCTAATGATATGGATTGACGGTAACCGGGCCATCTAAACAAATAACAGTCGTGACGCCCGCACTTGAGAGCCAATTGCTCCCTCTTTTCACTTTGCTCCAATCAGCTTTTTTACCATTATAGTTGATGCGAGTTAATTTTTTACATCCAAAAAACGCATTGTATCCGATTTTTTTAACCGAAAGCGGGATAGATACCATTTGTAAATTAAGACAGTTTGCAAATGCACTAGCACCAATTTCGGTAATCGTCGAAGGAATAATCGCGACTTCCAAATTTAAATTTTTACTAAATGAATGACCGCCAATCGCGGTTAAATTACTTGGAAGTCCGTTCATTTTACTATAATCTATTGTCTTTTTTGCTTGCACAACTTCTGGTTGTGGAGCAGGAACGTAGATGATTTCCGGTCGAACGCTTTTTTGTTGTTCGGTGTTCACCCCATAGTTATTGACTTTTTGAGTTCCAAATCCCGGATAACCCGATGCTTCACGAGCAGCTTGGGCCGCTTCTAAAGCTTTGAGATTTTTAATATAAAGAGCGTTTTTAAAACGAACGGTATAAATTATGTTTATAACTATTGCAATGACAAAAGCTCCGATCAAATATACCATTTGGTATATGACGCTTGTAAATTTGATGGATGCACTTTCAATAGTCACCAAGATTTCTCCAATGACTAATTCGAATCCATTTAAAAGTTGAGGCATAAGAAAATATAAAGCAATTGGAATTCCAGCTTCGAAAATCAAGAAAATAAACAGCCACCAAGCAGTTCTTTTAAAAATTTTGAAATTGCGAACTCTGCCAGTCAGCAAACCATAAAGTCCAATCAACACTGCAAACAAAGAAGTAATCCCGACCAAGGCGACCGTTAAAACGAGCAATCCAACAGTGATCAAAGCAAAAACTGGTGCAATATCAAACCCGAAATTAGCCGAAAGTTCACTTAAAGACGAATTAGCAAAGATGAGTTCTAAAATTACGAACAATTTTGTAATTCCAGAATAATCTTGAATGTTCTCTAAAAAGACTTCTTCTCCACCATTCACGCCGACAATCATCTGACTTATTCCTTCGTAAACAAGCTCCCAACCTTTGAAATCGATGTTGATAAGAGAAACATCTTCGATAACAATCGAAATCGGTGCCCAAAACAAAAGAGCAAGCGGGATCGCGACGCCACAACCTAGAATAATTAAAAAAAGCGAAGAAAACATGGTCGCAGGAGACCATCGTGTATTGATTTTCATTCCGTGTAGCATCGTTTTACGCGCCATGATAATTACATTATACACAAGATTAATCGTTTTTGAATAGAGACTATTTTATTTCTTTTACTGCCGCTTTTTAAAACACGATTTCAATTATTGTCATCAACATTTTAAAAATGAAAAAAAACTTTAATTATCGTGGAGCATAAACCGAATAGTCTTAGATAATACTCATTGACTTTTTAGATCATTTTGGAATTTCTTTAGCATCTGATACCTAAAACATTCCTCTTTTATAATCTCATCATTTGATGAAGTTTTTCCTCCGAAACAAAAAAACGTATACAGCACTTATACAGCCTGTTTTGACAAAAAAAGATAGAATAAATCTACTTTTTTGGTGTTTGGTGCCCCCTCTCGGAATCGAACCAAGAACAGATCCTTACCATGGATCCGTTATGCCATTTAACTAAGGGGGCATGGTTGGTGCGAATATCATTATCTTTTATTTATCTTTTTATGTCAATTGGTTAATTACTTAATCAGTCATTAATAAAAGCACGGACGATTTTAGTTTCGTTTAGTCGTTTTTATTGAAGCCTAACTATTAAATACAGGTCTCTACGTCAGTAAAGGTGTTATCAGTTTTGTTTTATTCACTTCGCAAAGCGATGACAGGATCTTTTTTAGCGGCTAAAGAAGAAGGAATCAAACCAGCAAGCAAAGTCAAAATAACAGAAATTATCGGTAATACGAGTGCTCCATACCACGGAACTGTAATCAATAGATTGAGTTTTGCAAAGTGGTTGATAAGGAACATGATGGGAATATCCAAAAGGAATGCAGAGCCGACTCCGATGATTCCGGCAAGAAGTCCGGTAATCAAAGTCTCGGCAGTAAAAACTCGAGAAATATCTTTTTTTCTTGCCCCGACACTTCGCAAAATGCCAATTTCTTTAGTCCGTTCAAGAACGGAGACATAAGTGATGATTCCGATCATGATCGAAGAAACGATTAATGATATGGAAACAAATGCAATCAAAATATAACTGACTGCATCGACGATGACTTGAAATGAAGTAAATAATTCACCGACCATATCTGAGACCGTGATTTTACCTTCTTCTCCGACCATTTCGTTATAATCCTGTATCATCTGAGTGATTTTTTGTTTGGATTCGAAATCTTTAGGATAGATTCTAATTTCTTCAGGGTGATCTTTATCGATATAACCGAAATCATCGAGATTCGTTTCATAGTTATTTGGAAAAACAAATTCTTCACCGCTTAAGACGTCGAGCTCTGGATTGGCGATTTGATCTTTTAAAACAGTTGCATCTTCATAATATCCACCGGTAGAAGGCGATGAAGTCTGCTCGATTAAATAAGGAAGGAGTTCTGGAGAATATCCGATAGCACCTTTAATACTGGCGATATTGACATCTGGCTTATTGCGCAGGATTCCGACTATTTTTAATTCAAGAGAATTATCGATTCGGTCTTTCATTTCGACTTCATCATCGTATTGGTAGTCGTAGTGATAACCGAGTTCGGTTGTCGAATCGATCGTTTTATCATATCTCTGCGTTTTAATTCCTACGGAAAAAGTTAAATTCAATAAATCTGAAAAACTCTTTTTGAAAGTAGGCGAAGAGGCTGGTTCAGGAAGCGTGCCAGGAAAAGGAATCGAAACACTGCTCATCTGCGCATAAATCACTTTACTCATCAAATATGAAGCGTCTTTAATTCCGAGTCCAAAAAGTAAATAATCATTGATTTCATTGTATGAATCTACCGTTAAAACGACTTCGTTATAAGCGGTCGGAAGATGACCGGCTAATATATCGTATTGATTATTCAATAACTTTTCGTTGTTGAGCAATTCGGTGAAAGCGTTGAAATTGAGATTTTTAAAACTCTGTTCAACCGAATCTTTCATCGAAGGTTTACCATCGCTTGAATGATTGAGAAATTGCTTAAAAATTTCAGCTTTTGCCGGTGTCCAAGTCGGGTCATCAGTCCGATAGGTTTCAATCGCTTTTCCTAAATATGAATACGGATCATCCAAATCGGATAAATTGATGATTTCATTGACTAGAGCATTAGTTTCAATGTCGATTTTTTTATAAATCTGTAAATTTTGCGAATATGTATATTGAATCCCGTTCCATAAATTTCCGTATTTTGTGACAGTTTCATCTTTTTCTAAAAAAGCTTTAAACGCAGTTGTATCGTTTTTTGTCACTTCGATCGAGTTTGCTAACATGTTGGAAATAAAGGCGTTTTCGACAATTTCTTCTTTATCACTGTATTCAGGTAGTTCATGGGTCGGACGAGAAGAAACCGCTGAAAGAAGCGAATTCATGTTCGAAGATGCATAAACCGTCATCGGATAAGTCGACATCGCATCGCTTTCAACCGAAGAAATATAATTGTTGAAGCCAAATGACACTGAAAGAATGAGTGCGATTCCGATAATTCCGATTGAACCTGCAAAGGAAACTAGTATAGTTCTACCTTTTTTAGTCATCATATTATTAAACGAGAGCCCTAATGCTGTAGCATAGGACATCGCACTATTTTTGGCTTTTTTATTTTTGGTTTTAATTATTGATTTTTTAGTTTTTTGAATCTTGGGCTGTTCAAGTGTTTCACTGGTGAATGGTTTACTATCATCAACGATTTTTCCATCGCTCATCTTGATAATTCGAGTGGCATATTTCTCAGCCAATTCTTTATTGTGAGTGACCATGATGACCAAGCGATTTTCAGATACTTCTTTGAGCAAATTCAAAACTTGAGTACTCGTTTCACTATCAAGAGCACCTGTTGGTTCATCTGCAAGAAGAATCTTTGGATTGTTGATAAGAGCACGCGCGATAGCCACTCTTTGCATTTGTCCACCCGATAATTGATGAGGTTTTTTCTTCGCTTTATCTTTTAACCCAACAATTGTCAAAGCTTCCAAGGCCCGCGCTTTTCTTTCCGTGCGACTGATCCCGGCAAGAGTAAGAGCTAATTCGACATTTGCTAAAACGCTGATATGACCAATCAAATTATAAGATTGAAAAACGAAACCAATCGAATGATTGCGATAGATATCCCAATCGTGATCTTTGTATTGTTTGGTCGATTTATCTTCGATGATTAAATCGCCTTTAGTATAACGATCAAGTCCTCCGATAATGTTTAATAAAGTAGTTTTACCGCATCCAGAAGGTCCTAAAATTGCGACGAATTCGTTGCGTCTAAAATCGAGATCCAAATCCCTAATCGCATGAACGACTTCATCGGTCATGACATAGTCTTTGTGAATTCCTTTGAGTTTTAACATTTTTTCAACCTCCTCAATTTCCATTCAAAATTTGGTGAACCGACAGTTCCTGGAATATTTAACCTAGCAGAATTACCTAAACTCAAATAATCCCAAATCGGTAAAATCGTCATTTTAGCTGGTTTATTCAATATATACTTAATCAATTCATTAAAGACATCTTTATTTGTCCGAATGATTTTTCGCATTTCTTTTTTCTTTTCTAAAGAAAGATTCTTATACCACCCCCAGAGGGTTTCATTATCATGTGTCCCGCTATAGACAACTAAATTTCCATCGTCCTTAAAATGCGGATCAAATAAAGTGAATTGAATGACATTCATCCCTGGAAGTTTATATTTATCGCGAAGTTCATAAACACTCGGAGCCAAAAGCCCGAGATCTTCGGCGATGATTTGAAGTGAAGGATGCTTTTGATATAAGAGATCGAAAAATTCTGCGCCCGGACCTTTTTTCCATTCGCCAATTGTCGCATCAACTGTATCTATTGGAATTAAGTAATACGTATCAAAAGCACGAAAATGATCTAATCTCACAATGTCATATAAATTTTGGGTGAAACCGATTCTTTTAATTAAAAAAGCATAATCATCGATTTTCATTTTTTCAAAATCATAAATCGGATTGCCCCACCTTTGCCCGATTTTCGAAAAATAATCTGGCGGAACTCCTCCGACAAAGCGGGGATTATATTTTTCATCCAAGAGAAATTGGTCTCGATTCAGCCAGCAATCAACACTGTCAAAACCAACGTAAAAAGGAAGATCGCCGATCAGTTTAATTTTTCTTTCATGAGCGTAGGCTAAGACGTGTTTCCACTGTTTTTGAGCAATGTATTGTAAAAAAATCACGAAATTCATTTTATCGAGATACTTTTTAGACAAAGTGCGATGTCTTAAAAAATAATCTCTTTGAGAAATTTTCCATTCATTCCACGATTTATTATCGTTGAGCTCTGAAAACACTGTGAAAGTCGCATATTCAAAAACCCAGGAATTACGAGTTTTAAACTTTTTAAGTCCGTTTTGTGGACCTTTTACATAATTTTCATAAGCTTTCTTTAAGTACCCGAGTTTGAACTTACGCACCGCTTCATAACGGATTACACCTGTTCCATTGTGATAAGAGGGGACTTTATTTAAAAGCCCATCACTAACCAATTCATCTAAAGAGATATAAATGAAATCAAGCGCATAAGAACAAGTCGTCAAATAAGGAGAATTTCCTGGTCCAAGAGGATTTAGAGGTAAAACTTGCCAATAATCAAAGTGTTTTTTTCTCAACCAATTAATAAACTCAAAAGACGGATTTCCAAAATCGCCAATTCCATGCCGTCCTGGCAAAGAGGCAACAGGTGCTAAGATACCAGCATTTTTCATATATCTATATTATATAGACCAAGATTTTGATGACAAGAAAAGTTTACTATTTTAGGAGGCAAAAAATATTTCGTTTTTTACACAAAAAAGTTTTTTCTGCGTTCATTAAACTTCTAATTGATCAAATTTAAAATAACGAGAGCTGTTTTTTTCTTTGCGCAATTTAATTTATTTAAATAAAATTAATTTTTCTTCGTCAATCTAACATTCTTTTTAATATCTTCAGTCGCTTCGGTTTTGGCAACGATCGCATCTTTAAGTGGAAGTTCAGGAAGATTTTGGAAAAGATATTCATCGCATTTTTTAAAAATCGCTTCTTGGGTTTTCTTTTTGTTTGCCAAAAGGATGAGAAAAGAAATCAATTCAAAAGATCCATAAAAAAGCAACGTTGCCCCAACGATATAAAGAACGAGTTTAGCAATTGGATGAGGAACAAAAAATCCGATTAAAATTAAAGCTACTGCTATTAAAAGAGTGATGATTGATAAAGACGGGACTTTCTTTTTTGTTTTCCAATAAAGTTTTTCTAATTTGATCACTTTTTTCATCAGAGGATATTTTCTATCTCTTTCCAAAATTAAAACTGTCTCAGTTTCTGCGACGATTTCATCTTTGAGGATATAACCAAAATGGTGATACATTTCTTTTGCCTCTTCTTTTTTTAAAAACGGAACTTTAACTTTTTTAGTTTCCATATTTTCTTTTTATCTCCTCTAGTTCTGATTTGATTTCATTTCTCAGTTTGGTTTTCTCTTCGTCTAACTTTTCAATTTTTTTAGCTCGCAAAAAAATAAATCCGATAGCGCAAAAAGAAATTAGCACGGCCGGGAAACCTAAAATACCAAGCCATTTCAACATCTGAAATTCGATTTCCAAGTTTTCAAGGACAATCCATAAGACTAAAATCGCAGTGACGAGCATAAAAGCCAAAATGACCAAGACGAATAACGGCCACAAAGGAGGTTCGCGTAGTGCGGCGATTTTTCTTTCCATTTTCGTTAAATTACTATAGTAAGGAAGTGCGGTGTCCCTTTCAAAATCGACGATTACCTTATCGTTTTTATATTGAACAAAAACGACTTTCCATTCGAAAAGTTCCATTTCTTTGATGAGATTATTTTCATTTGGTAATGAAACTATTTTGCGAATTTTTTCCACGCTTTTAGTCTAGATGTAAATCATCTATTTCGCAATCCTTTCGTTTTCATGTACTGTGCATGGATGATCATATTCATTTATCCTTTTTGAAAATCACGGTTAATCAGAAATTGTGAAAAAATCTAAAAGCATCAGAATGTCAAAAATCAAAAATGCAATAAAGATCAGTCAGTTGAAGGAAAAAATATCTTTTTATATTGATTCATCATAAATGACTGCTCGGCGTGATTTTTTGATTTGCAGGAGTAATTCTTTCATCACGTATCGTTCAAGAATAATTGCGATTATAATCGCACATAGTGATGGTAAGGCTAAATAATAGACGATGGCTAGAGTGGGAACAAACACAGCTGATAAAAGCCAAAAAAGACCTTCTAGGGCGATGAGAATAGTAATTTCATAAACGAGAAACTTCTTTTTTGCATGATAGATAAAACCATAGTGAACCAAGAGCATTAGTGCATTGATGAGTCGTTTAGTAAAGTATGGAAAAGCAAAGAAATTGAGAAGCATTGAAACTAAAAATAACGGAGCGTATTTAAAGTCTTGAATGAAAAAATAAATCGCTGCTCCAATCGAAAATAAAAATAATATTTCAAAGACCGAGATAACCCAGATCTCTGTTTTTCTTATTTTATGATAAAACGAGTCGATTTCAATTTTTAGTTCAACTTCATCCATTTTATTTAGGTCCTTTAACAAAACTGAGCGCTAATTGAAGAAAAGTCTGTTTGACTAGTTTCTTTTCTATTTCAGTTAAAGTTTTATATTCATCAATGATTTCTTTTGTGCAACTCGCTGCATTTGCCCTGATTTCTTTTAATGTTCGTTTTTCAGTAGAATTCGCAAGTCTTCCTAAGATATTGACGAATTTTTCTCGCTCTTCAAAAGACATTTTACTGAGGAGATGACGAAGTGCGTAATGGCTTCTAATCGACATTTCAGAAATGTTTTTAGCGACGACAAAATTGTCTCCTTCAATTTTCCAATTATAGAAGAGGTGTTGATCGATTATCGTCACACCACGGGCATGTATTGGAATATAACTATCGGTTTGTTCGAGAATTGTTCCGACAATTGAAGAACGAGGAATAATCGTCGTAATTCGTGGCTTTATTCGTAAATAACTCGGTTTTTGCGTTGTTTCTTCTAAAAAACCTGGTCCGTCAAAATTATAGATTTGCAAGATTCGATCTTGGACATTCCGCGGGATGAATGCTCCAGCGTAAACTGCAAGATTACCGCCTTTACTATGACCGCCAAGCATGATTTTAGAAGATGGGAAACGATAGGCTATTCTTTGGACGTATTCAACCGCCGAGGCTTGTCCACTCGTCTCGTAAACAAATGACATATTGAGATTTTCTTTCCATCCGACAATCGTACTATCGGTTCCGCTAAAAGCGATGAATAAGTTTCCGTCTTCTAATAGAAATGTCAAAGCGGAGAATTGCTCATCTGCCTCTTCATCGATCCGCTCGACATAATCAAAAACTTTAATTTCTGAATAACGAGATGACTTAAGAACATAGCGGGCTAATTGAGGATCGCGCTTTCTTAAAATACATTTATCAAGAGCAGTTTCGTCATTTATTAGAGCAAAAATCAGTTCTTTTAAGACACCTTGTGAAATGAGCTTTTCGTTTTTGGGAATAATAAAAGGAAGATAAGAAATTCCAGCAAAAACAAGACCGTCTAAAATTGTGAAAGGTTTTTCGTTAAAATTTAATTGTCCATTTTTTTCGATATAATCGAAGATATCTGCCATATTTTTATTATACGCATTTAAATCGAGATTTACTTATAGTTGTTAAGAATTCTTTTTCCGATCTAGTTGTTTTTTATCAATGGATTCACCTTTTTCAAGAAGATCGTCGCTCAACACTTTGATTTTTCGATAATCGGCGATTGTCTTTTCAAGTGTTTGAGCATTCAAAGAAGTTTTGATGTCCAGTTTTATTTTTTTATTTCTTTCATCAAAAACTAAATATAGGTTATTGCCTTTGACGAGCAAAAACGTTTGAGAAGCATTTGCATCAGCGATCTCACTTAAATGTTTAATAAAGCGTGTGGTTAAAATCGAATCCGCTAATTCACGATTAGAAGTATAAATTTTAAATCTCTGATCAAAATCATCATCTCCAGTTTCA
>JBAYST010000025.1:0-12974 GCA_041676005.1 Bacilli bacterium
AATGGGAATGGATTCTGCTGGTGTCTTTGTTTCGACTGCTCTAGTCGGATTCATCGCGACGATGATCATGGGACTTGTGGCCAATTATCCAATTGTCTTATCGGCAGGTATGGGGCTTAATGCTTACATCACCTATAGTGTTTCTATAGATTTTGGATTCACTTGGCAAGAATCAATGATTCTTCTTACTATTACTGGAATACTTTTCTTTGCGATGTCACTCACACCGATTAGAAAAATCATCATCGAGACAATTCCAAAAGATTTAAAATTGATCATCTCTGCGGGATTAGGAGCTTTTATTTGTTTCGTCGGATTAAAAACTTCAGAAATCATCAGTGATAATCCTGATACTTTAGTCTCACTCGGGAGTCTTTCTCAACCTTCAATTCTGATCGCTTTAATCGGTACTGTTCTCTGTTTTGGGCTGATGTTTGTCAAACGACCAAACTTAGCGAAAATGGCGATTCCACTCGGCATCCTATTTACGGCGATAATCGGCGTTGTCACATATTTGATTATCTACTACGGATTTGGAGCTGGTCATACAGGTTTAGACGGATTGCCGATTCCTCCGTGGCTAGACGACAGTCTCGAAAAAATGTGGGGTGGACAAGGTTTAGAAAAAGTCGTTTTCTTTGGTTATGCCAACAGTGAAACAAAACCTGCTGAATCATTTGGAGAAATGCTTGCAAAAATTTTCTCTACTCCAGGGACTTATATCGCTATTTTTTCAATGATTTTCGTCAACCTATTCGACACGACTTCTACGCTTTTAGCAATTGGTAAAGACGCAGGCATCATCGATGAACAAGGAAAAATGAAAAACTCTAATCGCGCGGTCTTAGCCGATGCGACTGGTGCGCTTATCTGTGCGCCGTTAGGAACTTCAACCGTTACTTCTTTTGCCGAATCTGGAGTTGGCGTTTCTCTTGGCGCTAAAACTGGATTGGCCGCAGTCACTGCTGCATTTATGTTTCTGCTCGCAGCATTTATTTATCCGGTATTTTCGATCTTTACAGTCGGAAGCGTAACTGCTCCAGCGCTCATCGCGGTTGGAACGATGATTTTTGTCGGTAATTTTAAAGAAATTAATTTTAACGATAAAATCGCAGCTTTCACAGGATTCATCACCGTTATTATGATTCTTCTCACCTATTCAATTTCATATGGTTTAGGAATTGGTTTAATCACTTATTGCACGATGATGTTATTTGCAAGACGCGGAAGAGAAATTTCGCCGGTCACTTATGTGATCTCTGCATTATTTATTTTGGCGTTTGCGGCAAATGAAATAGTAAAATTTATATAAGCAACTAACCTCTTCGGAGGTTTTTTAATATCTTTGTCGACGAGACATTAAAACTTTATGCTCATTTTTTCGACAAGATAAGATGAAAGTTTTGAACAAGAGAATACAATAATTTATATTTGCAATCTCTATTATCTTTTGATAATATGATTAAGCGCTTTTTAGCGCTACGGATGGTCCGCTACCGACTTACTATCGGGGATGAACATCAAGAGAAAATTATGTGAGGGAGGCAAGAATATGAACAATAATCTAGTCAAAGAAGTAAGTGCGTCCCAAGTCCGTTTAGATATCCCTGAGTTTTCATCCGGTGATGAAATCAAAGTCTCAGTGCGGATTATCGAAAACAAGAAAGAGCGAATTCAAATTTTTCAAGGAGTCGTCATGCAAGTGCGTGGCTCTGGTGTGAGCAAAACGTTCACAGTTAGAAAAATTTCTAACGGAATCGGTGTGGAAAGAACTTTCCCGATCAATTCCCCAGTCATTGCGAAAATTGAAGTTGTCAAACGCGGTAAAGTCCGTCGCAACAAAATCTGGTATCTCAGATCTCGCTCGGGCAAATCAGCACGCATCAAAGAAATTCTCAAGTAAGGAGCGTTTCATTAAAAAGAACTCATTTGAGTTCTTTTTTTATTTCTCGGGTTTTTCTAAAAATATGCTTTTGCCTTATCGAATCTTTTATCTATAATAAATAGAGATATGACCACTAAGTTAAAAAAATCCGGAAAATATAAAAAGTTTGTCAATATTATTTATATTTTGTTTTATTTCTTTCTCGTCGTTGGAATCGTTGCGATGAGCACTTTACTTTTTAATAAGTATTATTACATCACCTTTTATATCGATGGACAATCGATGTATCCGACTTTAAATAGTCAAGGAACCGAAACCCTCCCTGCTAAACGCAAAGATTTTGGAATTGTCGATGAACACCGCAGCGCGGTCAATAAAATCAAACGATTTGATATTGTCACCACTTATTATCCAGGTGATTATGATGGTAATGGCGAACTCTTAGAAAATGCCGAAAAGAAAATCAAACGAGCAATTGGACTTCCAGGTGAAACGATTTCCACTGATGGAAGAGAGATTTATATCAATGGGACTATACTAAAACTTCTTTATACTCCTGGGACTGGGAGTTTAGCTTACACTGCTCCAACCTCACTTCAAGATGATGAATATTTTCTTATTGGAGATAACTGGGGACATTCTTCGGACTCGACCAATCCTGGAAACGGGCCGATTAAAAAAGAATGGATCACCGGAGTTTTTATCGCCACCGAAGGAACATGCATCCTTGAAATAAATGAAGAAGGTAAGAAAATCGCTACCGATTTCAAATACCATTGGCCGATTTTCTATAAACGTTAATTATGCGCGAAAAGAATATTCATTGGTTTCCAGGGCACATGAAAAAAGCTCTTAACGAAATCGAGCGAAGAGTGAAACTAATCGATGTCGTGATTGAGATTTTAGATGCGCGAGCTCCTCAGTCGAGCATGAATTATTTTCTTGAAGAAAAAATCAAAACCAAACCTCATTTATTTCTGCTCAGCAAGGCTGATCTAAGTGATCCAATAGAAAATGAGAAATGGATTGCTCATTTTCAAAAAGATGGTAATAAAGCGCTGATCGGTAATTTGAATGATAAGAATATTATCGTCCAAATCAAAAAAGCGCTCGGCGAATTAGCAGTTCAAAAAAGAGAAAGAGAAAAGCGTCGAGGGATGAAACCTCAAGCGATTAAAACGATGATCATCGGAATTCCTAACGTCGGGAAATCGACCTTGATCAATAAAATTGCAAAACGCGCTTCAGCAGGAGTTGAAAATCGCCCAGGTCTCACTCGCTCTGAACAGTGGATTAAAGTCGATAAAGATTTCATTTTATTGGATACGCCAGGGATTTTGCCGATGAACTACGAAAATCAAGAAATCGCGGCAAAATTGGCCTTAATCGGTTCGATTCGCGAGGATATTTTGCCTTATGATGTCCTTGTCAGTCATCTTTTAGATATTTTAAATACATTTTATCCAAATAGCCTCAGCGAAAGATTTGACGTTACAAATCTTAAAGACGAGCAATCGGTCATTGAAAAAATCGCACTTAAACGCGGATTGATCTCCAGTGGGAAAATCGATTTAGCTAAAGCGGAGAGATTACTCATCCAAGAATTTAAAGATGGACTATTAGGTAAAATCACTTTAGAAAGAATTTAATGGCTTTAAATTACGAGAAAAAATATTATGACCAAGGGTTTAGCTTTGTCGTCGGAATCGATGAGGCAGGACGGGGTCCGCTTTTAGGACCGGTCGTCGCCTGTGCTCTTATTTTGCCAAAAGACTTTTCAAGCGATTTGATCGATGATTCGAAAAAACTTTCCCAAAAGAAAAAGGAGCAGGCATATAAACTCCTCATCGCTAATGCTTTAGATTATGGGATTGGAATTGTCTCATCTCAAGAAATCGATGAACTCAATATCTATCAGGCTTCACGTCTAGCGATGATTAAAGCTCTTAAGGCCCTCAAACACCATTATGAGGTGATTCTGACCGATGCGATGTCGATTCCTTTTGAAAACGTCTCTTTTGAAGCGCTGATCAAGGGCGATCAAAAGGCTCAATGTATCGCGGGTGCATCGATTATTGCCAAAGTGACTAGAGACCGCTTGATGGAAGAATTAGATGCGCAATATCCTCTTTATGGAATCAAATCGCATAAAGGCTATCCGACTAGAAAACATTTAAAGGCTTTGAAAGAATTCGGGCCAATTAAAGGTGTTCATCGCTACACTTATCGCCCAGTTAAAAAAGTTTTAAAAAAATAAAAAAATATTTTAGTAAAAAATAAATAAATCTCCTATGTGTAAAAGGAGGTTTTTATTTTGAAAGCAAGAAACATACTGATTTTCTTATCTTTAAAATATCAAGGAGACTGGGACCTTATATATAGCGCGATATCCGCGCGCGAGAAGTTGGATTTAAACGAAGTTGATCAAGCGATTGAAAAACTTCCTTATCAATGTCTAACCTTACTCGATTCTCAATATCCAGAAATCTTAAAACGATATCATAAACCACCATTTGTCTTATTTTATTATGGGGATATTTCATTACTTGCCGATTCACGTCAAATACTCGCTGTAGTCGGATCGAGAAAATGTTCTAGTTATGGCCAAAAAGCGACGAAGAGTCTCGTCTTCTCCTTGGCGTCCACGCAGACTATTATTTCTGGGTTAGCTCTAGGAATTGACACTATCGCTCATGAAGCTGCGATTACGGCGAAGGGAAAAACGATTGCAGTTTTGGGTTCAGGTATCGATTATTGTTATCCTAAAAGCAACCTCTTACTATATGAGAAAATCAAAAATCACCACTTGATAATCTCTGAATATCCAGATGAAGTTCCTCCTAACAGCGATCATTTTCCTTTTCGAAATCGAATTATTTCTGCTTTGAGTTGGGGAGTTTTGGTCCCTGAGTCTAAAGAAAAATCTGGGACAAGCGTGACGATTACCCATGCGATATATCAAGGAAAAGAAGTGATGTGTGTTCCTTTTCCTTATGATGAAGATAGTTATAATAATCGTCTCATTAAAGACGGAGCGACCTTAGTTGAAAGTGCCGAACAAGTCTTGGATCAGCGTCCAAATCATCTTTAAAAATTTTCATATCCTATATATTAAGGATATAAGAGTTTAGCGTTTGACAAGACGAGTAAAGATGCATATAGTATCATACTTAAAGAGGAAAATTATGAAACTAATTATCGTTGAATCTCCGACTAAATGCGCCACGATTAAAAGATATCTTGGTGACGATTATGAAGTGTTAGCATCTCGAGGACATGTTCGTGATCTCGCCACCAGTGGTAAGGGTGGTTTAGGAGTCGATGTTGAAAACGATTTTAAACCGACTTATGTCATAAATAAAGAACGTGCAGCGACCGTTAAAGAATTAAAAAGATTCGCTAAAAAAGCCGAAGATATTATTCTTGCGACTGACCCAGACCGTGAAGGAGAAGCGATCGCTTGGCATTTAGCACAAATTCTTGAACTCGATTTAAATACGACAAAAAGACTTGAATTTCATGAGATTACAAGAGACTCGGTAACTCACGCAATTGCTAATCCTAAAACCATCGATTTGGATTTAGTGTCTTCCCAAGAAACAAGAAGAATTCTCGATCGGATTATCGGCTTTAAACTCTCTTCTTTTCTTTATAAAAAAATTCGTTCTCGCTCTGCGGGAAGGGTTCAATCTGCGACCTTAAAAATCATCGCGGACGTCGACAATGAAATCAAAGCTTTTGTCCCTGAAGAATATTGGAAAATTTTGGTGGACATCGATATCCACGGAACTGTAATGGCGTTAGATTTAAAGAAGATAAATGATGAAAAAGTCGAGATCCATAACGATGCTGAAGCGAGTCAAATTTTAGCCCTAGTTCCCGATGTCATGAAAGTTAAAAAAGTGAAAAAAGAGATCAAGAGCAGAGTCGCCAAACCTCCTTTTACAACCTCGACTTTACAACAAGCCGCTTATAACAAATTCGGCTATAAAACCAGCAAAACCTCGATAATTGCGCAGAAATTGTATGAAGGTGTCGCAATTAAAGACGGTTTAGTTGGCCTTATTACATATATGAGGACAGACTCAACGCGCCTTTCTGAAACCTTCATCAACCGAGCGAAAAATTATATCACTGAAGCCTTTGGGGCCAACTATATTGGTGAGACCAAAAAGAGCGTTAAAAAAAGAGAACTAGCCCAGGATGCTCACGAAGCGATTAGGCCGACGGGAAACCATCGAACACCTCAATCTTTAAAACCGTATTTGACGACTGAAGAATACAATATTTATAAGCTCATTTATAACCGGGCTGTCGCCTCTATAATGGCGCCTAAAAAAGAAGAAATCACCACGGTTACCTTTGAAGAAAACGGACTGACTTTTGCCTTGCAAGGATCACGGCGAATCTTCGATGGCTATGAGATTTTATATCAATATGATGACGATGCTTTCGTCGATAAATATCTCCCGAAAATTTCAGAAGGTGAAGAGTTTAAAATCACTGCCAAAAATAAAGAACAAGAATTCACCCAACCGCCCACACATTTTTCTGAGGCGAGGATTATCAAGACGATGGAACAAGTCGGAATCGGCCGGCCTTCCACTTATGCTTCAACGATTGCAATTTTACAAAAACGCAAATACGTGACCAATGAATCCGGAGTCTTAAAAACCACCGATCAAGGTCAGAAGACCATCGCCGTTTTAGGTGAATATTTTCCTGAAATCATCGATGCCAAATACACGGCAAAAATGGAAGAAAAACTCGACAATATCGCAAGTAAAAAATTAAGTCAATTCAAGATTTTAAAAAGCTTTTATCAACCATTCATGGACGATGTCGCTAAAGCAATGCAAAAAGCTAAAGACGACGAACCGCCAACTGGGAAATTCTGTCCAAAATGCGGCAGTCCACTCGTTTATAAAAATGGTAAAAAAGGAAAGTTCCTCGGTTGTTCGGCTTTCCCTAAATGCCGTTATATTGAAAAAGATAGCGAAAAGTGAAGAGGGAACTATTAACCCTCTTTTCTTTTTATTATATAATTAAAAGATGAACCGACCTTTAAGCGAATTTTTAGAATATTTGAAGCTCGAAAGAAATTATTCACCTCGGACTTCTGAATCATACCGTTCAGATATTGAAAAATTTCATCTTTTTATCGCTAAAGAAGGAATTTTGATGGATGAAGTGACGCCGCTCGTCATTCGCAATTTTTTAACAGATGAACTAAAAAGTGGAATTTCAAAGAGAAGTTCAAAAAGAAGACTATGTGCTCTTCGCCATTATTACTCTTTTTTAATGAAAAAAAAGTATGTTAAAGAAAATCCATTTCTCTACATCAGTTCTCCAAAGATCGAAAAGAAATTTCCAAAAGTTCTTTATCAAGAACAAATCGAAGATATTTTAAAAGCGAATCGAAGAAGACAAGACGAAATCGCCCTTCGCGATCAGGCGATTTTAGAACTCTTATACTACACTGGAATTCGAGTCAATGAATTGGCAAATTTGGATTTACAAGATTTTGATAACAATCGGAGAATTATCAAAGTCCACGGAAAAGGGAACAAAGATCGACTCTTACCTTTTACGGAAACATGCCGTTTGACCATTTTAAAATACATCAAAGAAGTCAGGGTTAAATCAGCAGCACTCAGCAAGGAACCATCCAGTGCCTTATTTTTGAGTCAAAAAGGAGAGAGATTGACGAACCGTGGAATCGAATATATCCTCGATCAAATCGAACTTAAAACTGGAGAATTTGTCGGTTTGCATCCGCATATTTTAAGACATAGCTTTGCAACTCATCTCCTTGAAAAAGGAGCAGATCTCCTCGTCATTCAAGAACTTTTAGGCCACACTTCGCTAAATGCGACCCAAATTTACACTCACGTGACCGAAGAAGCGATGCAAGCTTCATATCGGCAAGCCCACCCGCGTGCTAAAAAGAGTTCTAAAATCGATAAGACAAAATAAATCGTTGTGATTACGTGAATAATGTTTTGAAATGCGAAATGTTTAGATAAATTGTTTACCTAATTTTCATTATTGTGATACAATAAACGCGCTCTACAGGTTGTAGAGACTACACACACTGCGGATTCGACCTCCATAGTCTTGCTGAAAAGTGAGGGAGCGTCGTCAGAAACAGTGGAGGGAAAACTAATTAAGGAGGTCACAGATGAGTGACGAAAAAAAAGAAGTAGTTTTAGAAGAGACTACACAACAAGAAGCTCCGACGATGGAAGCTTTACTCTATGATCCAACCGCGCCGATCATGACGATGAAAAAATTGCTTGAGGCAGGTGCCCACTTCGGACATCCGACCAAGAAATGGAATCCAAAAATGAAAAAGTATATTTTTGGGGCGCGAAACGGTGTTTATATCATCGATCTTAAAAAGACCGCTGAATGCATCGACGTTGCTTATAAAGCGCTAAAAGAAATCGTTGATCAAGGAGGAAAAGTCCTCTTTGTCGGAACGAAAAAACAAAGCGTTGACGCTGTCGAAGCTGAAGCACTACGTTCTGGTTCGTTTTACATCACTAACCGTTGGTTAGGAGGAACGTTGACGAACTTTAAAACGATTCAATCTCGAATCAGATATCTCAAAGATTTAGAACGAAGAGATGAAAGCGGCGAATTCGATTTGATGAACAAAAAAGAAGCCGCCTTGCTACGCAAAGAAAAAGATAAACTCAATAAAAACTTAATCGGTATCAAAGAAATGCGTAAAATTCCGAACGCCTTATTTGTTGTCGATCCATTTAATGAACGCATCGCTGTTTTAGAAGCTCGTAAACTTAAAATTCCCGTTTTTGGAATCGTCGATACAAATGTCGATCCAGACTATATCGATTTTCCAATTCCGGCAAACGATGACGCAGTTCGTTCAATCGCTTTAATTCTCGCTGTCTTAGCTGACGCAGTTGTCGAAAGTAAAGGTGGAACCCCAGTGGTCGCTTATACGAAAGATGAAGGTGATGAAGTGACGATGAAAGATGCAATTCGTTTAGCGGATAAAGAAAACGCTGAAAAACTCGCACGAATTCGCGCGGAAAGAAAACTTCGTCAAGAACGTTACGAACGCGATCAAGCCGAAAGGATGAGAATTCGAGCAGAAAGACAAAAGGCACAAGCTGCCGAAGCAGAAAAAGCTGAAGAACCAAAGGGAGAATAATATGGCATCTGGAAATCTAATTGAATTAATTAAAATATTGCGAGAGAGAACTGGCGCCGGAATGATGGATTGCAAGAAAGCTCTTGAAGATAACGAACTCGACTTAGAAAAAGCAACTGATTATCTAAGAGAAAAAGGAATCGCAAAAGCCGCCAAGAAATCCGAACGTGTCGCTGCTGAAGGGTTGACGAATGTCCGCATTTGCATCTCTTGTGCTAAAGCAATTGTCTATGAAGTCAATTGTGAAACCGACTTTGTCGCTCGAGGAGATGGGTTTAAAGAACTCGTTCAAGAAACCGCTAAAGCCGTTCTTCACAATGAACCAAAAACAATTGAAGAAGCGCGAGAAATGACTCACGAACTATTCACGAATGCAACTGTTAAAATCGGTGAAAAACTCGATTTTAGACGCTTCGAAATTCTCCATAAAGGTGAAGGGCAAATCATCGGCTCTTACATCCATATGGGTGGAAAGATATCCGTTGCTGTCTTGCTAGATAAAGAAGATCAAGAACTCGCTGACAATCTAGCGATGCACATCGCAGCAAATGCACCGATATATTTGACAAAAGAAGCGATTCCGCTTGAAGAAAAAGAAAAAGAAACCGCGATCCAACTCGAATTGATGAAAGGCGATCCAAAATTAGCTGGAAAACCGCTTGAAATGCTCAAGAAAATCGTCGAAGGGAAAGTGAATAAAATTCTCTTTGAAGCTGTCCTCAGTGAACAAACATATTTGCTAGATGAGACCAAAACCGTTGGACAAGTCCTCCTTGAACACGGCGCGAAAGTCTTAAAAATGGTCCGTTTCCAAGTTGGAGAAGGCATCGAGAAAAGAAACGATGACTTCGCTGATGAAGTGATGAATCAAATCAAATAAAGGAACACTTTTATGTGTTTCTTTTATTAGGAGGTGGAAATAGTGTATAAGAGAATCTTGCTTAAACTAAGCGGCGAAGCGCTGGCCGACAAAGTTCAAAACCAAACGTTTAATTGTCAAAAAATCAGCAGCTTTGCTAAAGAAATCAAACAACTTCACGAAAAAGGTATTGAAATCGGTATCGTGATCGGTGCTGGAAATATCTGGCGTGGAAAATTTGCGGATTTGATCGGCATCGATTATGAAGAAGCAGATTACATGGGGATGATCGGCACGATTATCAATAGCGTCGCTCTAGCGAGTGCGCTAAAGAAAGTCGGAGTTCCATCACTTGTGATGAGTGCGATCAATATCGACCCGGTCACTATTCCTTACGACCCTGAACTCGCCAGACAAAAACTGAAAGAAAAAACAGTAGTAGTCTTCGGCGGCGGAACCGGAAAACCTTATTTTACAACCGACACTGCAGCGACGATGCGGGCGATTGAAATCGAGGCTGACGTGATTTTGATGGGAAAATATGGAGTCGATGGAGTTTATGACACCGACCCAAGAAATAATTCAGATGCGCACCTTCTTAAAAAAATCTCTCATCAAGAAATCATCGATAAAAAACTTGAAGTGATGGATTTATCTGCAGTCGAACTAATTAAAAATCAATCAATCGACATTCGGGTCTTCAATATGAATGATCCGACCAACATCAACAAAGTAACTTTTGGAGAAGATATCGGAACGACGATAAAAAAAGGAGAATAAAATGGACGAATTGAAAAATGAAGCAAAAATCGCCATGAGCAAAACGATCGAATCATTTCGGGGAAGTCTAGCAACATTGAGAACCGGAAGAGCTAATCCATCGATTTTAAATAATATTTTGGTAAATTATTACGATACCTTAACTCCTCTTAACCAAATCGCGGCAATCTCGGTTCCTGAACCTCGTCAATTACTCGTCAAACCGTTTGATAAAAACGATATGCGTGCTATTTTGACTGCGATCAATGCGGCTAACCTCGGGTTTAACCCGATCAATGAAGATAATGCGATTCGTTTAAATTTTCCTCCTCTGACCGAAGAAAGGCGACGAGAAATCGTCAAACAAGCCCGAAAACATACCGAAGAAGCTAAAGTCGCTATTCGAAATATTCGAAGAGACTTCATCGATTTAGCGCGAGCGGATGAAGATATCAGTGAAGATTTAGTCAAACGAGTCGAAAAAGAAATCCAAGAAGTCACCGATGAGATGAACAAAAATATCGATGACATCATGGCTCAAAAAGAGACCGAAATCATGACAGTATAAGGCGGTACAAATACCGTCTTTTCTTTTAGAAGGTGACGTATTTTCGCTATGCTTAGGTCACGTATTTGTGTATACTATACGAGAGGATTATCTGATGGATTTAAATATCAAACATATCGCCTTCATCATGGACGGCAATGGGAGATGGGCTAAGGCTCACGATTTACCTCGCACTTTAGGACATAAAAAAGGGTGTGAGAGAATCATTGATATTTATGAAGAATGTCTTGTTCAAGGAATTGAAGTGATGTCTTTATATGCTTTTAGCACGGAAAATTGGAATCGTCCTAAAGGAGAAGTCAGACAACTATTCATTTATCTCAACCAGTTTTTTGAGCGAGAATTAAATCGGATGTTAAAAGACGGTGCGAAAATCATCGTCTCCGGAGATATTTCTCGACTTCCTAAAAAGAGTCAAAAAGTTTGTCAAAACGCTGTTGAATTATCAAAAGAGGGAAAGAATTTTACTTTTAATATTTGTCTTAACTATGGGGGAAAGGCCGAACTCACTAAAGCGGTCAAAGAAATTGCCAATGAAGTCAAAGATCAAATACTCTTGCCTTGTGAAATCGACGAAAAGACGATTGAGCAACATCTATATACAAAAGATTTGCCTCCAGTGGATTTACTTATTAGAACTAGTGGAGAAATGCGAATTAGCAATTATTTGCTCTGGCAATTAGCATATGCCGAAATGATCTTTCCGCTTACTCCTTGGCCAGATTTTACCAAAGAAGAATTTCGCAAATGCTTAAAACAATATGCAACCCGTGAACGACGATTTGGAGGAATCAAAGATGAGTGAACGGCGAAATACAATTAAAACTAATGTCATCACTGGTGAACAACAGGTTTCTCTTTGGAAGAGAATTCTTTCAGCTGTCATTGCCTTACTCATTATCGTGCCCTGCATCTTTTTAGGTGATTGGTACTATTTTGTTCTCGCCTCATTAATCGTTGCCTTAGCCTCGTGGGAATTAGTCCACTGTGCAAAGAAAAAATATAATCCACTTCTATACATCGTGACTTTTATTCTCATCGCGATTCTCACTTTTACGCCACTGCTGAAAAATGCGTTTAAACCTTTTGCAGGCGATTGGAACTTATATTCAAATTTTGACACTCTCTATTTATCGATTTTAATCGTGGTCATTGGGATTATTCTCACTTTTTCTTTAGTTTTAATCGATAAGAATTTTGAAGTTCGAGATGCGGCTTATATCGCAATTTTTGGTATCGTCATCGGTTTAGGAATTCAATCACTTCTCTTCATCCGTTATTATCCATTGACGGAGTTTTATAGCGATGGTAATGCGGTGATCGATGCGAATTTTAATCACTTTAATTCAACGTCTTTGTTTTTCTTTATTGTCATCGGCGCTCTTATGTCTGATACCGGAGCTTATTTTACCGGTTTATTATTTGGTCGAAACAAAATCAATGAGCGAATTTCTCCGAAAAAAACTTGGGAAGGTTTTGTCGGAGGAGTGATTTTTTCTTTGATTTTTACGCAGATTTTTGGTTTTGCCCTTGCTGCTAGTGGAAGTCCGATTATCAAGAGTCTAGATTTAGAACATTGGTATTTCATCGTCATTCTTGGAGTTGAGATCTCTTTAGTCTCTCAACTAGGAGATTTTATCTTCTCTTCGGTGAAAAGATATTATGACGTCAAAGATTTTGGTTTTATCATGCCGGGGCATGGGGGAATTTTAGATCGTTTTGA
>JBAYST010000026.1:0-12659 GCA_041676005.1 Bacilli bacterium
TTAAAGAAATAGAATAATATATGAATAGGAAGACAAATTATGATTATCAGAAGTTACGCTAAAATTAATATCTCTCTCAATGTGCTCTCTAAAAGAGATGACGGGATGCACGAAATTGACACTGTTATGCTCCCATTAGAATTTCACGATTCTTTGGAAATTTCAGAATTAAAAATAATTCGCGATAATTTTGTCACCTTGTCGGATTATACAGTTGGAGACTATGGACATAATTTAGCGACTACTGCTCTGACCAAAATACTTGATTATGCAGGCAAGTCGAATAAGTTTAGAATCATTATCAACAAAAATATTTTTGTTTCTTCGGGCTTAGGTGGCGGATCTTCAAATGCTGCGACTACAATGAACGCGATCCGACGCATCTTAAAACTCGACATCAGTAAACAAGAGATGAAAAAACTCGCTTTTGAAGTCGGTTCAGACGTTCCATTCTTTTTAGCGAATGTACCTGCTCGCGTGCGTGGTACAGGAGAAATCGTTGAACCAATTGAAGTCAAAAACAATTATTATGTGTTACTCGTCAAACCAGAAATAGGTTTATCAACTAGAACGGTTTATGAAAAATCTGATGAATATGTTTTAGAAACAACCGATATCGATGGTGTTATTGCCGCATTAAAAAAAGGCGATGATGAGACGTTGGTCAAATTGATGAAAAATTCGTTAGAAAAACCTGCGATTGAACTTTTACCAGAAATCCAAGATATAAAAGATCAATTAAAAGAAATGGGTCTTGAAATCGTATTGATGTCTGGCTCTGGTTCTGCGGTTTTTGCAATGCATAAAGATAAAAAAGTCCTGCAAAAAGCCTATAAAATATTAAGAAAAAAATACGAAGTCGAATTAACAAAAGTATATAAAGGAGAAAACAAATGAATAAATACGGAATTATCTTAGGCGCCGGAAAAGGAACGCGCATGCTCTCGATCAACAACGAGATTAACAAAGTCGCTTATCCAATTTTAGGGAAACCGATTATCAATTATGTTGTCGATGCAGTTGAACCGCTCGAACTTTCAAAAACGATTGTTGTTGTCGGACACGGAGCGGAAAATTTGAAAAAAGTGATTGGTAAAAATACCGATATCGTCACTCAAGAGAAAATTATCGGAACCGGAAATGCGGTTTTAATGGCCAAAGATCTTCTTAAAGACAAAGAAGGAGCAACGATGGTTCTTTACGGTGATACTCCTTTGCTCACCTCTAATACTTTGGCTAAAATGTTTAAAAAATTTCAAAAAGATAAAAACGATTTGACTATTTTAACCTCAGTTATCGAAAATCCGATCGGTTATAACAAAATTATTCGAGAAGACAAAACCGAACGCATTTTGAAAATCAAAGAAATCAAAGAAGCTGTTCAAGTCGATTATATTGTTACGGAAGTAGATGCCGGAGTTTATATTTTTGATAATAAACTGCTATTCAAATATTTAGACAGAATGAAACCAGATCTTGATCACGGTGAATACTCCTTGATTACAATTGTCGAAATGTTTGTCAACGACGGTTATAAAGTGGAGTCCTATATTGTTGAAGACCGTCAAGAGATGTTTTCGATCAACAACCGATTTCAACTTGCGTACGCCGGAAAAGTAATTAGAAAGAGAGTTAATCAAAGATTAATGTTTGAAGGCGTTTCCATCGAAGATCCAGATACAACTTACATTTCTCCAGATGTGAATATCGGCAAAGACACAATCATCTGTGCGAATTCAACAATTTTGGGAAAGTGTGAAATAGGTCATTCTAATATAATCGGACCTAATACATATCTTCAAAATGTGAAAATTGGTAATCACAACGAAATCATTTTCTCATATGTTGTTGACGCGACGATAAAAGACAATTCTCAAATCGGACCATTTGCGAGAATCAGAGGTCAAAGTATAGTTGAGGGCAATTCACGTATTGGAAATTTCGTCGAAATGAAAAATGCGCACGTCGAAAAGGGTGTTAAGATCGCTCACCTAACTTATATTGGTGATACACATATTGGTGAAAATACTAACGTTGGATGTGGAACAATCATCGCTAATTACGATGGTTATAACAAATTCCATACCGAAATTGGTAAAGATTGTTTCATCGGTTCTGGAACTATTATCATCGCTCCACTAACCGTGGGAGATAACGCTCTTACTGCTGCTGGTAGCACGATTACCAAAGACGTGCTAAATAACGAACTAGCAATTGAAAGAGGGCCACAAGTCAATATTAAAGAAGGAGCTTCGCGCTTTTTTGCGAAAGCTAAAGCGAAAAAAGAAGCGAATAAAAAATAATGCTCTTCATAGATAGTTTTGGGAAGAACATTTATATAGGCAAAAAACAAGTCGGTTATATCGACGATAACATTCTTTTTATCAGCGGACAAAAATTCGCTGATATCACTGATCATGGTGTGATATCGATGGGCGGAAAAAGAGTTGGCCACATTGAAGATGATAGTTCGATCATCATAAACGGTCGTGAAGTCGGCTACGTCGATGGTGATAATAATTTTGTTTTTCGTGAAGACTTTGCGAAAAAATAAAAAATACTCCCAGCAAAACGGGAGTATTTTTTTAAACGTATTTATTATTTCTTGTTTTTAATTGCAGCTTGCGCAGCAGCCAAACGAGCGATAGGGACTCGGAACGGTGAACAAGAAACATAATCTAATCCAACTCGGTGGAAGAAATCAATTGAGAATGGATCTCCGCCGTGTTCTCCGCAAACACCAAGATGTAAATCCTTGTTGGTAGCGCGTCCTTCTTCGACGGCGATTTTAATCAAACGACCGACACCTTTTTCATCGACGTGTGCAAATGGATCTTGTTCAAAGATCTTAGTTGCGTAGTAATCAGGTAAGAATTTACCCGCATCATCACGAGAGAATCCGTAAGTCATTTGGGTTAAGTCATTCGTTCCAAAGGAATAGAATTTAGCTTCTGGAGCGATTTCACTAGAAAGTAAAGCAGCTCGAGGAATTTCGACCATCGTCCCAACTTCATAATCGAGGTCCGCTTTGTTTTCGGCGATGACTTTGTTCGCTTCTTCTTCAATGATTGCTTTAACAAACTTAAATTCTCTCACATCTAAAGTAAGAGGAATCATGATTTCTGCAGTGATTTTTTTGCCAAGATCTTTTTGAGCTTTAATCGCTGCTTCAATAATAGCTCGAGTCTGCATCCGTCCGATTTCTGGATAAGAAACGTCAAGACGGCAACCTCGGTGACCCATCATTGGGTTGAATTCGTGGAGATAGTCGATTCTTTCTTTAATTTTTTCAACGCTGACTTTCATCGCTTTGGAAAGTTCGAGGATTTTTTCTTCTTCTTGAGGTAAGAATTCATGTAGAGGTGGATCTAAAAGTCTAATTGTGACATTTAGTCCTTTCATTGACATGAAAATTTCATAGAAGTCTTGTCTTTGATATGGAAGCAATTCTTCTAAAGCGGCTTCACGTGCTTCAAGACTATCTGAAAGAATCATCTTTCTCATATGGAAGACACGGTCAGCTCCGAAGAACATATGTTCAGTACGGCATAAACCAATACCTTCTGCCCCAAAGTTTGAAGCAGTAATTGCATCTTTTGGAGTGTCAGCATTAGCGCGTACACGTAAAGTGCGGAATTCATCTGCCCAATCCATAATTCTCTTGAAGTCACCGCTTAAAGTAGGAGTGACTTTTTTGATATCTCCAGCGTAAACGTGGCCGGTTCCACCATCTAAAGAGATAACGTCATTTTTTGTATAGACTTTGCCATTGAAGACTAAAGTTTCTTTTTCTTCGTCTATGACGGCTTCAGCACATCCGGCAACACAGCATTTGCCCATTCCACGAGCGACAACCGCTGCGTGAGAAGTCATTCCACCACGTTTGGTGAGAATTCCTTCAGAGCTGATCATTCCATCGATATCTTCAGGGGAAGTTTCGGCACGAACGAGAATAACTTTTTCGCCATTTTCGTGACGCACTTTTGCATCGTGAGCGTCAAACGCGATTTTTCCAGTCGCAGCACCTGGAGAAGCTGGTAAACCAGTTCCAATCGGTTCGATAGTCTTTAATGCTGCAGGATCAAACGTTGGATGTAATAAACTGTCAAGTGAACCAGGATCAACTCTTAACACTGCTTCTTCAGGAGTGATAAGGCCTTCATCGACTAAGTCACAAGCAATTTTCAACGCTGCCGCTGCAGTTCTTTTGCCATTACGAGTTTGAAGGAAGTATAAAACTTCATCTTCAACAGTGAATTCCATGTCTTGCATATCGCGATAATGGTTTTCAAGTAAATGCACAGTGTCCATGAATTGGTCATAGACATGAGGCATTCTTCTTTTTAACTCATCGATATGGAATGGAGTTCTGATTCCGGCGACGACGTCTTCACCTTGAGCATCTGGAAGATACTCAGCAAAGATTTCTTTTTCACCGGTAGCTGGGGAACGAGAGAACGCGACGCCGGTTCCAGATTTTTCACCTTTGTTACCAAAGGCCATTGATTGGACGTTGACGGCTGTGCCCCAAGCGTAAGGAATGTGGTGCATTTTACGATAAGTATTCGCACGTGGGTTATCCCATGATCTGAAAACGGCAGTAACCGCCTCAATGATTTGAACATATGGATCAGTTGGGAACTCTTCGCCAAAAATATCCACGTAGTATTTTTTGTATTTGGCGACCAAGCCTTTTAACTCTTCGGCTGTAATTTCAGTATCGAGTTTGTAACCTCTTTCTTGTTTGAGGTTTTCAAGCATCTTATCCATTTCGGTTCTTGGATGACCTTTTGCAATGTTTGTGTACATCAAAATGAATCTGCGATAGCAATCTAAAGCGAATCTTTCATTATTCGTTTCTTTTGCTAATGCATTCATTGTCACATCATTTAAACCTAAGTTTAAAACGGTATCCATCATTCCAGGCATACTGACTCGAGCGCCTGAACGCACACTCACCAATAAAGGATTGTGTTCGCCACCGAATGTTTTTCCTGTTTCTTTTTCAAGGCCATGGATTGCCTCGTTGATTTGTTCAATCAAGTATTTTGGCATTTTTTTGCCACTTTCGTAGTACAGAGTACATGCCTCAGTGGAAATGGTGAATCCTTGTGGAATCGGAACACCGATGTGTGTCATTTCCGCTAAGCCAGCTCCCTTGCCGCCTAGAAGTTCTTTGCCTAAGCCATGAGAGTCTTTAAATGGGTAAACGTATTTTTTTTCTGACATATTGTCCTCCTTATCTTTTTTTCTAATTTTGTCGAGTGTTAAACATGAATTTTAACTCGCGCGACTTATATTATCATAGATAATAGAAAAAACACTAATTATTTGCGCTTTATCTATTAAAAATCGCGTTTTTTCTGTTTGTAGCGACCTCCGTCGCCGATTCTAGATTCTCAGCTTTTTCCATTGGATTTGAACCTGAGAATTGAGCGTTATATAGTTCGGCATAAAAACCGCCTAGTTCAAGTAATTCTTTGTGACTGCCAGATTCGACAATTTTTCCACGATTCATGACGACAATAGTTTTAGCATTTTTAATCGTGGAAAGACGATGAGCGATAATAAAACTTGTTTTATTTTTCATCATTTTATTCATCGCATCTTGAATCATCATTTCCGTTCTTGTATCAACAGAAGAAGTCGCTTCATCTAAGATGAGAATTTTAGGCCGTGAAACGATTGCTCTAGCGATGGTGATGAGCTGCCTTTGACCTTGAGAAATATTTGTTCCATCTTCATAGAGCATAAAATCATAACCATTCGGGAGAGTGGAAATGAAGTGATGAGCATGAGCAGCTTCAGCAGCTTCAATGATTTCTTCATCGGTCGCATCACTCCTTCCATAACGGATGTTTTCTTTGATCGATCCTGAGAATAACCAGGTATCTTGTAAAACCATACCAACTGAACCACGAAGAACAGATCTTTTATAATTTGTGATACATGTTCCATCTAAAGATATACAACCTTTGTCGACATCATAAAATCTCATCAATAGATTGACAATTGTGGTTTTGCCCGCGCCAGTCGGACCGACAATGGCAATACTATCACCCGGATGAACTTTTAAATTCATATCAGTGATTAATTCTTTGTCTTTTACATAAGAGAAATCTACTTTATCAAAGATAATATCTCCTTTAATTCCATCTTCACTTGCAATTGCATTAACAACATCTCGCGGTTCTTCTATTTCATCGAGGAGTTCAAAAATTCGATCTGCAGAAGCGACGACGAGTTGAACGGTCGAAGCGATTTCTCCGATTTGTTGGAATGGTTGTTGGAACATTTGTAGATAATTAAAGAAAATCACAACTGTTCCGATTTGTGAAACCGGATCACTTGAAGCGTTGATAATGACCGCGCCGACAACAGAAACCGCAACATAACCAAGATTATTGACAAAACGCATCGTTGGGAAAATCAAAGACGATAACCAACGAGACTTCCAGTCTGCCTTTTTCATTCTATCTGACAAATCGTTAAAAACCTTGAGTGAATCTTCTTCTTTATTGAATAATTTCACTACTGCAAATCCTGCGTATTGCTCTTCGGCGTGTCCAGTTAGGTCACCCAACCGAGTTTGATAGGCAATGTATTGTTTTTGAGATTTTTTAGCGATAAAAACGGTGATGAAAATATCTAAAGGCAAAACGGTGAGAACGACTAAAGCGAGTTGCCAAGAAACGATGAACATCACTACGACAACACCGATGAATAAAGTGACACCAGAAATGGTTTGATTGACAATTGTTGATAAAGAAAACGAAACGTTATCAACATCGTTAATTCCTCGTGAGAGAATTTCACCGATTGTTTTTGAATCAAAATAGCTTAAAGGTAAACGATCTAATTTAGCTTTGATTTGTTGCCGAAGTTCAAAAGAATAAACTGCGGATATTTTTACAACTATGAATTGCGCAAGCCATGATATAAAAGAGTTGATGAGATAAAAGCCTAAGATAATTCCAAACGTTGTCCACATTTTGAACCACTCAATGACAATGTTTCCTTCGGTGGATAAATGAATATATTCCCCAACATAAGCTGGATTTGCATTAATCCCCGCCAAATCTTTAGAGAATCCATTGATTAAGTCACGAAGGAAAATGGGTGAAATTACCGAAAGAATAGAGGCGACAATCAAAATTAAAGAGACGAAAATGAAAGCACCGAGTTGAGGTTTGAATTGTTTGAGCAGACGAGAAGAAGTCTTTTTGAAATTTTTAGGTTTGGAAAATTTCATTCCTCCTCCCCTTCCGTGAGGAGAACCTCCCATTGGACCGGCCATTATTCTTCACCTCCTTCATTTGCTAAAGGATGAAGCAAAACGTTTCTCCTCATCGCTTGAGTTTTCTTGACATCGTCTTCATCGAGTTGCGACATGACAATTTGCTCATAAACAGGACATGATTCTAAGAGTTCATCATGCGTTCCTTCTCCGACGATAGTGCCTTCATTCAAAACGACGATACTATCTGCATCCATAATTGAAGAAACTCGCTGTGCGACAACAATAAAAGCAGATGTTTTGGTATACTTTTTTAATGCTGATCTCAATTTGACATCAGTTCTAAAATCTAATGCAGAAAAAGAATCATCGAATATATATATCTCTGGTTTTTTCACAAGAGCACGCGCAATTGCAAGCCTCTGTTTTTGCCCACCAGAGAAGTTCTTCCCTCCTTGTGAGACCAAGGCATTTAATCCTCCTTCTTTTCTAAAAACAAAACGAGAGGCCTGAGCAACTTCAAGAGCTTCAGTAAGTTCTTCATCTGTTGCATTAGGATTACCGAAGAGTAGGTTTTCTCTAATCGTTCCTGAAAACAAACGCGCTTGTTGAGGAACGAACCCAATTTTATCTCGCAAATCTTTTTGTCGGAAGTTTTTAACATTCACTCCGTCGACTAAAACTTCCCCGATTGTCGCGTCATAAAAACGCGGAATTAAATTGATAATCGAAGACTTGCCGCTTCCCGTAGAACCAATAATTGCTGTGGTTTTACCAGGTTTTGCGGTGAAATTAATATCCTTTAAGGTTGGTTGAGCAGCATCTGGGAAGGTAAAAGTTACGTGTTTAAATTCAACTAGTCCACATGCTTTAATCGCGGAAACATCAACAGGTTTTTCTGGATCGATAATAGAAAGAGGAGTGTCGATAATTTCCCAAATACGCTTAGCAGAAGCCCGCGCTCTTGGGAGTTGCAAGAAGATCATTCCGAGCATCAAAAACGACATCATAATGTTCATAGAAAGACCAGAAATAACGGTGATATTGATAATCGTCGCCCTTTGTGAGTCACCTAAAATTGCACCATCGAGTATTCCGAATCCAAGAAAGAAAATCGCTAAATAAGTAAGGTTGAAAATAATATTGATTGCAGGGTTGATAAACGACATCGTTCGGCCGATCTTTATAATATTATCGGTCATGTCTTGATTTTTTTCGCTGAACCTGACAAATTCATTTTCTTCTTGATCGAAAGCACGAATAACTCTAACACCAGTCAAACCTTCACGAAGAACCATAGTCACATTATCTAATTTAGTTTGATTTTTAATGAATAAAGGCGAGGCAAAAACGAAGACCACGATTATCACAATGATTAAGATTGGGCTGCTGACAGCAAAAACAAGAGAGATAATCGGATCACTTGTAAAAGCTCTAATCACAGCGACCGTCAGCATGACAGGAGAAAAGACCACCGTTCTTTGGAACATTGTATAAGTCTCTTTGACGATATTTATATCGTTAGTAGTTCTTGTCAACAATGAAGCTGTTCCGATTTTATCGAATTCTTTTAAAGAAAAATGCATGATTTTATTAAAGACTTGTTCGCGAATATTTCTCGCATAAGTAGCGCCTAAAATTGAGTTTAAAATTCCGACTCCGATAGCGGAAACAAAAATGCCCAAACAATAAATGAGCATAATTAATCCAGTTCGCCAAATATCAGAGATGCGCTGCGCATTACCAATCGTTTGATCTTGCAGAATGGTTAAAATTTTGCCTGTTTCGTAAGGCAATTGAATTTGCATGTAAGCTTGTCCGACTAAAAGCAATAAAATAACTGCGATTGCCCACCACATTTTCTTTGAAAATTTCAGCAGTTTAAGCATAAGGTGTGTCCTTTCTAATAAATAAATTCATCAAAACTTCTGGTTTAGGAGTCGTGAATTCTTTTGGTCCAAGGTGAATTCTAGCGTAGGCTAATCCTCTAAGACACGCAAGTAAGACGAGCGCGTAATCTCTCGGTTCACCTTTTTCAAAATCTCCATCTTCTTGGCCTCTTTTAATCAATTCGAGGATTTTAGGAAAAAGATGCTCTTTCTTTTGTTTTTTAGAAAGAAGCGGTTCAGGAAGTTTCTTTTGAAAATACGTTGTCAGGAAAAAGAAAGCCGCATAGGCAGATTTATCACTCGCATTTAATTTTGAAAGATGAAAATCAATGATTTCTCTTAAAACGAATTTTGGTTTTTGTGTAAAATCAATCGATTTTGCACTGTTTTCCCAGTCATCCTTGTTTTTTGAAATCAATTGAAGTAATAAATCTTCTTTAGAATTAAAATAATGATAAAAAAGTCCATGTGAACATTTGGCATCTTTGGTGATGTCATCAATCGAAATCGAATCATATCCAAAAAGTGCGAAAAGTCGGAGTGAACTATCTAAAAGAGCGGATTTCCGCTGTTTTTGAATATTCGCATAATCATCTTTATTTCGTGGCATATATACTTCCGTTGACTAATCAGTCAATCAAAATTTTAACCACCGTTATTACTAATGTCAATGAATATATTATATATTACTGAATTACTTCAGCTTCTTGATTTTCTAATTTTTGACTTTTTCGAATTGAACGGATCGATAACCAAAAGACAAGAGAAGCAACTACGACCAAGATTGCTAAACCGACCGAGAGTTCTGCTTGCCAAGGCATCAAGTTTGATGCGGTTTTCCAATTGGTAAAGTAAACAACGGTTTTTGAATTATAAAATAAAGAAATAATTGAACCACCGACAAAACCAATAATACTGTAATAAGTCATAACTCGATGTTTTTCTAACCCGTATTTGAATAATTTAACGACAGTAAAAAATCCTATAATTAAGCCAATTCCACAGCCGACATAAATTCCACCTGTATATAAAATCATGCTCCAATCCCAATTGCCCTTTAAAACTGAACCCCAGACATTTAAGGTAGATAAAAGCGTGTCGTAATAACCAAAGATCAGTAGAAGTAAAGAGCCTGAAATACCTGGCAAAATGATAGAAATTGCAGAAATTATTCCAACAGGAATAAGAGTCACATAAAACCACCATTCAATACTTCCACCAGCAATCCATTGTTTTGTACTCGAATCAATATTCATCGCTTTATAAATCGCTTCATTTAAAGAGAATGATTGCAATTGTGTAAATAAACCAGAGACAATCCCAATCGCTGCAGCAATTAAAGCTGAAACGAGAAGAACAATAATATGCTTGTGATTGGGTTTTATTCCTTTGATATTTTCAGTTAAAAGAGGTAAACCGCCTAAAATTGTTCCACAAGAAAGACAAGTAAAACCAAAAAGGAAAATTTCTGTGGCTTCTAAAGAAAGAAGGGCGCTCGGAATGAATCCGACGATGAAACCTAGAAAAAGAGGAAGAAGAGATTTGACGCTGTGCCAAAAGAGTTTTCTTCTTTTTAAATTATCCATGTGAACGAGATTTCGATCATAAACACCAAACATCGTCGCTAAAGTACCACCGCTACCACCCGGAATCATTGAAGCGGCGCCAATTGCGGTGCCACCGCCAAAGTCTCTGAGGAATTCTTTTGTTTTCTTTTTCTTCATACTAATAACCTATCATTTCAAAATTAACGGCCTAAAGTTTATGATATATTTTATTGACCGATATTGCATTACTTAATTATGTAACAGCACGTTTCACTTCAAATTGTTTTATACAATTAGCACACATATTGTGTGCGTGATATAATAGCAAGCGAGGTAAAGGATGAAACTGATAGTCGGGCTTGGCAATCCAGGTAAAAAATATGAGCAGACAAGACACAATGTTGGCTTTAGATGTCTTGATCTTTTCAGCGAAATATCTCGTATTGACATCGATAAAGAAGTTTTTAATGGACTTCTTGGACGTGGCAAAGTGTTTGGCGAAGATGTTTTGTTATTTAAACCAACCACGTTCATGAATTTGAGCGGAACTGCAGTGCAACAAGTCGCCCATTACTTCAGAGTTGATATTTCTGACATCATTATCATCTTTGATGATATGTCTATTCCTCCGGGCACTATTCGCTTACGAGAAAATAGTTCGAGTGGCGGGCATAAAGGAATGCAAAACATCATCGATAACTTAGCTAGTGAAGAAATCAAACGAATTCGAATCGGGATTGGTGAACCACCTTTTGATAATTCAGTAGATTTTGTTCTTGGCAAACCGACAGGTGAAGAAAAAGAGTTGATCGATGAAGCAATGAAGATTGCAATTGAAGCTTTAAAGGAGATTTTGAAATTTAATTTTCAACGCGCGATGTCAAAATATAACTAAGGGAAAGTTCGGTGCAATTATTTGACAAATTATTTCTCAATAAGTCTATCCCCCCCTTTCTTGAAGGAAAGGGAGATTTTGTCATCGATGATTTAATGGGTTTTGCGCTTTTAATTGCCACAGTTTATCAAAAAAAGAAAACCAAATATTTGATTATCACATCAAATTTATATAAAGCTCAAAATCTTTATAATCTCTTAAGTGGAATGGTGGAAAATGATAAAGTTTCATTTTTTCCGATGGATGAGTTGATTCGCGCAGAAGCAATCGCCGAATCTAAAGAAATGACTGCACAGAGACTTTACACACTTCATTCGATTCAAAACGGGCAATCCGACATTGTGATTGCAAATGTTGCCGCAGCAAATAGGTTTTTGCCTAATCCAGATTTCTTTATTGAAAACACATTTAAATTTTCAATTGGGAAGAGCTATAATCTTTCTAAAATTCGTAAAGATTTAGTCACAAGCGGATATACTTTGGTAAACAAAATAGATCAGTCGCTTCAATTCGCAATAAGAGGCGATATTCTTGATATTTTTTCAGTCAATTTACCTAACCCAGTAAGACTCGAGTTTTTTGGTGATGAATTAGAGTCAATTCGTTTTTTCGATATCGCCACTCAAACCTCAACAAGCAAAATAAACACGGTGAAAATATTGCCTGCAAAAGATGTCATTTTAAATGATGAACAAATCGAAAATGGAATCAAAAAAATTCAAGAAAAATTGAAAAAAAACCAAGCGCATTTAGGCATCGATTCACAAGAAAAATTGGCACAGAATATCGGCGACGATATCACCAATTTATTAGAGCGGAATTTCACTCCAAAAATGTATAAATATTATTCGTTTATCACTGGAGAAAAATATTCAATTTTCGACTATGCTAAAGACTTCACAAAAATCATTTATGACACACCTCAAGTCCTCAGTTCGAACCGACTTTTATTAGAAGAGTCTTGGAATTATTTTCAAGATTTAATTGCAGAAAATCGGATGATTCCTGGTTTGGAGGTAAATCAAGATATCAGTCAAAAAATCAACAATTCGCGCATGATTTGTACGTATCCACTGCAAAAATCATTTAAA
>JBAYST010000027.1:0-12342 GCA_041676005.1 Bacilli bacterium
TGGCGATCAATTCGATTTGATTTTCTTGTCTTTGTTTTTCTTTTTCAATTAAGGAAAACATTTCGAGATCTATTTTTTTAAGTTCCTCAAACATTTTTGTCTCCTCCAAATATCAATTAAAACATTTTAACTCTGATCGGTGCAAGATATTCCAAAAAAGAGAAAGAAAATAATCTTTTATAAATATAAAAATCATGAGCATTATTATTGTGTTCAGAAAAACGACTTGCTAAAATTAAAGTTAGAAAGAAGGAAATACAAAATGTTAAGTAAAAATATTGAACGTCTGATCAACGAACAGATCAATAAAGAGATTTTTTCAGCCTATTTATATTTAGAAATGGCAAACCATTACGGAGAACAAGGTTTACAGGGTTTTAAAAAATGGTTTGATAAGCAAGCTAAAGAAGAACTCGAACACGCTGAAAAATTCAACAACTACCTTGTCGATGAAGGAGCGCATGTCGTTTTAAAGCCAATTGCGGCACCTGAAAAAGTCTACGCAAATAACAAAGAACCTCTTGATTATCAATTGGCCCATGAACAATTCGTCACCGCTTCGATCAACACGATTTATGAAGCAGCTTTAAAAGAAAATGATCATCGGACAGTCTTATTCTTGAATTGGTTTATCACCGAACAACAAGAAGAAGAAGAAACCGCTGCGGATTTGATTCATAAATACGAACTCCTCGGCGGAGATAAAAAAGGTCTTTACATGCTCGATCTCGAACTTGGAAAAGCTCGCGAATAAAGTTAGAGTTATTAAAAATAAAAAGCACATTATATGTGCTTTTTTCTTTATCTATTATCATCCGAATTTTGCTTTGATTTTTTGAAATGTCTCCTCGCTGATATCGTGCTCGATTCGGCAAGCATCTTTAAGTGCGGTCTCTTCTTTAACGCCAAGAGCGATGAGCATTTTAACTAAAATCTTATGCCGTTCATAAACGTGAGAAGCGATATCATTGCCTTTTAAAGTCAGGGTGATATTTCCACTCGTCTCATCGACTGAAACGAGTCCTTGATCTTTTAACTTCTTTAAAGCGATGCTGACACTCGCTTTTGAAAATCCCATGTCATTGGCAATGTCAATCGCGCGAACCGTTTTATGATTTTCTTTGAGCATCAAAATCCGTTCGAGATAATCTTCCGAAGATTCATGTCTTTTCATAGTTTGATTTTATAATATCATCGAAAAATATGCCAATTGATTTAACTTTTTGTGATTCGTGAATTCTTTTTATCATTTCTTTTGACATTGTGTGCGTGAGTGATAAAATATTGGAGTTAGTTAGAGATGACTAACTTGATGGTCCTGTAAAGGACTTATATTATCGACAGCGAGTTAGCCATGACTAACTAGGAGGAAAAGATGCCACTATTCATCGCTCCATTAGACCGAGATTTACGAATCATTAAAATGTTGGTCGATGGAAAAACTAAAAAACATTTAGAAAGTTTGGGAATTACACTCGACTCTAAAATTCGAGTGATTTCAAATTGTCATGGTAATCTCATCTGCTTAGTCAAAGATGGAAGACTTGCAATCGATCAAGAAATATCAGGACGAATTATCGTCGATTTATTAGAAAGTGAGAAGAGCGAAGATGGAGAAACGTTTAAGCGATTTCGTCGTCGGAGAAACCGGGATTGTCAAAAAGGTCGAGGGCGTTGGCAAAATCCACCGTCGACTTTTTGATATGGGTATCACTCCAGGAGCGGAGATTTATTTACGGAAAAAGGCTCCTTTAGGAGATCCTCTTGAAATTACTTTACGAGGTTATGAACTCACTTTGCGAAAGACCGAAGCGAGTTTTGTCCTCATGGAAACACAAAAATAAAGAGTAAAAATATATGAAACGCATTGCTTTAGCAGGAAATCCGAATTCTGGGAAAACGACTCTTTTCAACTCGCTTACTGGCTCGACTGCCTATGTCGGCAACTGGCCCGGGGTAACGGTTGAAAAAAAAGAAGGAAAATATAAAAAAGAAAAAGAACTGATTTCGATTATCGATTTACCAGGAATCTATTCTCTTTCACCTTATACTCCTGAAGAAGTCATTTCCCGTAATTACATTCTCGATGAAAAGCCAGATTGCGTGATCAATATCGTCGATGCGACGAACTTGGAACGGAATCTTTATTTGACGACCCAATTGATGGAAATCGATGTTCCGATTGTCATCGCACTCAACATGATGGATGTGATGAAGAAAAAAGGCGATAAGATCAATGCGGTGGAATTAGAAAAAAGATTTGGAATTCCTGTAGTTGAAATCTCAGCTTTAAAAGAAGAAAATCTCGATCATTTAATGAAAGTCGCTTACCAAGCCTCGCTTAACAAACGAGTTGGAACGACGGTTTTAGAAGATAAAAAATTGCTTGAGATCATCACTCAATGCAAAGAAGACTTAAGTGAAATAAAAGCGGAGAGTCCACTTTATCACGCGATAAAAATCGTTGAAGGCGATGAAATTGAAACCGCCGATCATCCGAAAATGGTCAAAGTGGTCAGCGAATTTAAGAAGACTTTTAAAAATGATATTTTTGAAACCGATTTTGAAGCGATTATCGCTGATGGTCGGTATAAATACATCACCAAAAATTTTGCACCTTTAGTCAGTAAAAAGGAAAAACCTGCGCGCGATAAAATGACTGGTTCAGATAAAATCGATAAAGTTATGACGAGCCGGTGGTTTGGAATTCCGATTTTTCTTGCGATTTTATTTTTGATTTTTCATTTGACCTTTGCGAATAATCTCTTTTTCTTAAAAGGTGTCTTAAATGGTTCAGAGTCATTTGAAAATACGATGTTCAGCGGTTTATTTTGGACTGCGGATGGAATCAATTCCCCAGGAGTAATCTTACAAAATTTCGTCGTCAGCATTACCGATTGGCTCAGCTCTCTTGTCAGGGGTTGGCTCGCTCCGACTTCCGAATGGGTCAGCGGCTTACTCGTCGATGGGGTTTTAGCTGGTTTATTTGCGGTCATTTCCTTTTTACCGCAGATTCTCTTATTATTTTTGTTATTTTCTATTCTAGAAGATTCAGGTTATATGGCCCGTGTAGCTTTTATTCTCGACCGTCTTTTCCGGAAGTTCGGTCTCTCTGGTCGGGCCTTTATGCCGATGATCATGGGTTTTGGTTGTTCGATTCCAGCGATGGTCAACACGCGGACTCTTGCCGATGATAATGAAAGAACGGCGACGATTCGCGTCATTCCCTTTTTCTCTTGTGGAGCAAAACTTCCGATTCTCACTGCCATAGCAGGGGCGATTGCCCTTCAATTTGGAGCTGCTAATCCGGATTTGATCACTTTAGGAATGTATTTATTAGGGATGGTCGTCGCCATCTTCAGTGTCTTATTGATGCGCAACACGACGATGAAGGGTGAGGTTCCGCCTTTTATCATGGAATTGCCGAGTTATCACTTTCCGCAATTCAAGAGTTTGATGATTCATTTATGGGATAAACTCAAACACTTTATCAAAAAAGCTTTCACGATTATCTTAGCTTCGACAATCGTCATTTGGTTTGTCCTTCACTTCAGTTGGGATTGGCATTATTTAGCAGAAGAAATCGATTCATCGATTATCACGAGTTTAGGAAAATTCATTCAACCAGTTTTTACTCCGCTTGGATTTGGTTCACAATTAAGTGGTAATTGGGGTTGGGTGTTCATCGTCGCGGCGGTGACTGGTCTAATCGCTAAAGAAAACGTCATCGGAACCTTTTCGGTTTTAGCAGCGGTCATTCTCTCTTCAACCGGTATTACCTATGAAGGAAGTGAAGCGGTGAAAATCATGATCACAGAAACCGGTATCGGTTTGCCTGGTCTCATCTCGTTTATTGCGTTTAATATGTTGACGATTCCGTGTTTTGCCGCGGTAGCGACTGCTAAAGCAGAACTACCTAAAGGTAAATTTGGGATGACAATCGTTTTTTGGCTCTCTATTTCTTATCTTGTTTCTAGTTCAATCTACTTGATTGGAACTTGGTGGTGGACCGTGTTCATCTTTATCATTGCTTTAGCGATCCTCGTTTTAGCGATTACTCTATATAACAAAAAACACGCACCACTTGGAGGAAGGAGAACTTAATGGGCGCAGTTGAAATCATCGTCATCGTTTTAGCTAGCGCACTTGTTTTAGGAGTGATCGGAACTTTTATTTATAAAAAAATCAAAGGTCTTCCAACAGGAGAGTGCGCGTCTTGTAGTATGAAAGGTGATAAACTCCTCAAAGAGTACCGCAAAAAGAATAAAAAGAACGCGAAAAAAATAAAATAAAATAAATAGAAAAAAAGGAATGCGAAAGCATTGCTTTTTGTTTATAATTAGTAATTGGAGAAAATTAAAATGAAGAAAAAAATATTGTTGTTACCTCTTATTTCACTGATGTTGATGAGTTGCGTTGTTCAACCTTCTTCCAGTGAAGAAAACAGTTCTTCTTTAACTTCGAGCACCGAACTTCCCTCAAGTGGAGAGCTCCCGAGTTCGAATGGCGAACCATCTTCATCCGGATCTACTTCCTCTAGTAGTGAAGAGATTCAAGATAAGACCAATATTAACGAGATTCGTGAAATTGCTTTATCGTTTACTGACAAAGTTAACGCGCAAAAAGTTTATACTTCAAATCTCAAAGCCACTTTTACTGCTCAGTTATTGACCATTCACGATGCTTGGACGACTCAAGCGGGTTATACAAACCGTTATAAATTACTAGTCGCCAATGAAACCGGTTCAATTTTCGTTGTCTTGAGTAACGCTGGTTATGATTATGTGAGCAAATATATCGCCGACCAATCGGTTTACACTTTCAGCGGTCTGATCGGGATTTATAATGGTGAGCCAGAAGTCGTGATGAGTGAAGGTTCGAAACCGATTTACTTAGAAGGAACGACTTTGACCTATAATCTAGAAAGTCTTTCGACTCCGGTTGGTTCAATTATGGACGCCTATCAGACGATTAAAAATTTGCCAGTTAACACAAAAGGAACTGGTGCTTCTGCGCAAATCGTCAAAATGAAACTCCGTTATTTAGAGAAACTCGAAAATGCAGTTGCATTATTCAGCGATGGCGATCACGTCATTCAAGCTCATGGAGATTCAAAGATGAATAATGGATTATCAATGGGTGAAACCTATGATGTCTTTGCGATTTTAATCATCTTCCATTTTAAACCTGAACTGAAGTTCATCACCAAAAAAGTCAGTGCTTTAAAACTAGATTTTTTCTACGAAGATTTTACTGAAGAGATGAGTGGAACCAATTTATATAAAATCACTTATGATGAAGGTCATCCTACTTATGCTTCTAATTATGTCTATGCTGAATCATTGATTAAGGTTTATCACTTTGAAGGATACGCTAACCTTTATACAAAAAATGATGCTTATAATGTCGTCTTTGATGATCAAGCTCACGATGAATATACGACCAAAGAGCAAGCGATAAACGCAAAAGCGATGTTTGCAAATAATAAGAGTTGTCTGACGATGTTCAAGCAATCAGATTTCGACAATTGTCCGTTTATCGAATATGCGGTTGGTAAAAAGGAAGACAAAGTGAAAATTGAATTTTATTTTGTCGCTTATCTTTTAAATACTGACCATTATTGGCAAATTCAAGTTTTTGAAGATACAATTATGGAAGTTGAATGAAGATGATGAAGATATTGCTTGTCAATGATGATGGCTATGGATCAAAAGGAATTGAGACTTTAAAAGAACTGATTTCACCTTATGGTGAAGTTTATGTCGTCGCTCCTGAACATGCAATGTCTGGCAAATCTGTGGCGATTACGATTTATGAACCACTAAAAGTGAGGAAAAGAGGAATCGATGAATATTCACTCGATGGCACTCCGGCGGATTGTGTATTTTATGGTCTCACGCATTTAGGAGTTGAATTTGATTTAGTCGTCTCAGGAATTAACTATGGTCACAACATCTCTTATGACATCATGCATAGTGGAACATGTGGAGCGTGCATTGAAGCATTGATTTTTAAGACTCCCGCGATTGCCTTTTCTAGTGAAGGAGGTTTTATCTCCGCGAAGAATGGATTTAGGCAAGTGATGGATTATATTTTTAAACACGATTTATTGTCTTCAACGGATTATTTCTTAAATGTCAACTTTCCATTCCAAGAAGAAGTTAAAGGAATTGTCTTTTCTTCTTTATCACCGAGAAATGACAATCGTTACTTCGTAGAAGGAGAAGATGATTCGATTTTTTCAAAACGAAAACTCGGTCCATTTGAAGATCTTGAAAAACACGGAGATGTCTATCTCGTCAATAATGGATATATCTCAATTACACCATTGCTTAAAACGTATTTCTCAAATGATTTATACGAAAAAATTAAAAAAGAAAAGAAAATCAAATAAAAATGAGCATATCTCTAACGAGATGCTCTTTTTTTATCTATGATATCAGCGGAGGAAAAATTATGAACAATCGTAAAGTAGTAATCATTGGAGATGGAATGGTCGGTTCGTCAATCGCTTTTACCATGCTTCAACAAGAAACCGTCAATGACCTCGTAATCATCGATATCAACAAACGCAAAGCTGAAGGAGATGCACTAGACCTCATGCAGGGAATGCCTTTTGTCACTCCTAAAAAAATTAGAGCAGGTGAATATCCGGACATCAAAGATGCTCACGTCGTGATCATCACCGCGGGTGTCGCTCAAAAAGAAGGAGAAACAAGACTTGATTTATTGAAAAAGAATTTACAAGTTTTTGATTCGATTATCAACTCTATGAAACCTTATCTAAATCGAAAAGCAGTCGTTTTAGTCGTCACTAATCCGGTTGATATTTTAACTTATTTCACTCAGCAAAAATTAGGTATTAACCACAATCAAGTCATTGGAAGTGGCACTGTTCTTGACACTGCCAGATTAAAAACTGCAATTGCCGAGCACACACACGTCGATCCTCGGAACGTTCATACATTTGTAATTGGTGAACACGGTGATTCTGAAGTTGCTGCCTATTCGGTGACGACGATTGGAGGAATCCCAATCAGTCGGTATTGTTTGCAGTGCGGAGGATGTAAAGATGGAGGAGATTCACTTTTGCTCAACCTTCATGAAGACGTCAAAAAAGCCGCCTATGAAATCATCAATAAAAAAGGCGCGACATATTATGCGGTTGCTCTAGCGGTCAATTTTATCGTCAAAGCGATTTTAAATGATTATAAATCCGTCCTCACTGTTTCGACTTTAATGCGCAATGAATACGACGGAAGAATTGATGATGTTTATCTATCTGTCCCTTGTATTGTCGGACAAAACGGTGTCGAAAGAATTCTCTATCCGAATTATTCTAAAGAAGAAATCGATAAATTAGTTGAATCCAGTAATATTTTAAAAGCTCAAATCGCACTTTATAAAAACAGTTAATGACCATTAAGTCATATTATTGGTATATTGATAATATGAAAAAAGAAAAGTTTTTTACAAAAGGAATCGGCGTTTTAATCGGCGTGATTTCCTTTTTTATTTTAACAATCATCGTTTTTCTTTTTCTTCGTCTTTCTAGTCAAGCCTCCGAATGGTGGACTCGGCATGTCACCTTACCTTATCTAGCTTTTAGTGGTGAATTATCTTCACGGTTTTCTTTTTCTTTAACAGAGGTGTTTTTCAGCATTTTAATCGTCTTTTGCATCGTTTTAATCACATTTACACTCATTTTTTTCTTTAAAAGACGTGTCAAAAAAGCACTGAAAATCTTGACTTTTTTAAGTGCGGTAATCATCGGTGTTTCTTCTTACTATACAGTGATTATTTCGCTTAGTTATCATAGAGAACCACTTGATTTCATTCCACAATACGAAGGAGAATTCTCCCAAGATCAATTCAAAGATTTACTCATCTATTACACCGATAAATTCAACTCTGCTGCGGAAGTTTTAGATTTTGATGAACAAGGTGATGTCGTCAGTCCTTACTCACTTGATGAACTCGCTGAAGTTTTGATTGATGAATACGCAAAGATCGAGACGGATTACCTTTCTTCTTATACTGGTAAAATCAAACCGATGTTCACTTCTTGGCTTTATCGAGAACTACAAATTATCGGAGTGACCTTTGCGCCATTAAGCGAAGCTAATGTCAACGTTTTAAATACTTCGATGAGCATCCCTTTTACTGCTGCTCATGAACTCGCGCATCAAAAAGGTGTGATGCGTGAGGAAGACGCAAATCTTTTAGCGCTTTACATTTGCTTATCTAGTGCTGATCCATACTTACAATTTTCTGGCTACATCCACTCTTATACTTCGATTTATGGTCTTTTAAATTACACTGGTATCAGTGAAGATAAAACCGAAATTTATGAATCACTTAATTCACACATTTTAAATGCCTATTCTCACCAAACTCAATATTGGACGGAACATGATTTACTCGGAAATATCGCAGAATTTTTCAATGATTTATATTTAAAACTAAGCGGAACGGCCGGAACGACGACCTATATTGACACTTATGTTTCACAAGATACAGGCGAGACCGATGGTGAAGGTCATCCGATTTACACTTTCACTTTCTCTCCATATCAAAAATTATTCTTTGCTTTATATCCTTAAATAAAACCTACGGAATTAAAAGACTTATATTGTCTTTTTCTTTTGCATTGGTGAAGACTTTTCTATACACTTTTAAATAGAAAAACAATGGAAATCTTAAAAGTTGAAAATCTCTTAAAAAAATACCCGAAATTCACATTAGATAATGTTTCTTTTTCTTTAAGACAAGGGGAGATCATGGGCTTTATCGGTCGTAACGGGGCCGGAAAGACGACGACCTTAAAAGCGATTATGCATCTCGTTCGTCTTGACGGCGGAAGTATTGAAGCATTTGGTAAAGAGTTCACTGCAGACGAACTCACCAATCGGAAACGCATCGCGTTTTCTTTAGGAGGTGTCAATTTCTTTCCGTTTAAAACGGTTGAAAAATTGACTGAAGTGACCGCGCGCTTTTATCCGACTTGGGATCAGTCAAAATTCGAACATTATCTTAAAGTTTTTGAAATCGACCAAAAAAAGAAAATCAAAGAGTTATCTGAAGGAATGAAAACCAAGTATTCCTTAGCGATTGCGCTATCACATAATGCCGAGCTATTGATTCTCGACGAGCCGACAAGTGGTTTAGATCCGGTTTCACGCGATGAAATTCTTTATATCTTTAAACAATTGGTGAGCGATGGTAAAAGAAGCGTTCTCTTTTCAACGCATATTACCTCCGATTTAGAAAAATGTGCTGATACGATCACTTATATTCGAAACGGCAAATTAGTCGTTGCGAATATGACTAAAGAAGAATTTATTTCCGCTTATAAGTTAGTCGAAATTGAAACCGATTTGTTCGATGATAAAATCAAAGATTTTTTGATCGCTTTTCGAAAAGAAAAAGGGTTAGTTATCGGTTTGATCGAAACTAAAAAAGTCGAGTTGCTCCCGACTTTTGTTAAAATCAAAAGTCCTGACTTAGAAAACATCATGGTTTTTCTTGAGTGGGAGGCGAATCATGAAAAATTTAATTTATAAAGAATGGAAACTGAATATTCACCCGCTCAGCGTCATTTTTGCAACGGTTTTCGCGGTGTTTATCGCTATTCCAGGTAATCCTCATTTCCTCTCATTCATCTATGTCACATTTGCATATTCGTTAATTTTCGTCGGAGGGACAAAAGGAGTCGATAATAATGACTTATATTACACGGCCACTCTTCCGATTCGACGAGTCGACATCGTCCGCGCTCGAACACTTTCACTTGTTTCTTTACAACTCATGAATATCTTGGCCAGTATTCCATTTGCCATTTTGTATTTTGTCTTTTTTAAATCGGCGCCAGGCAGTGAAGAAGCACTCGGATATATTTCCGCTGGAATTGAGCCTAATATCTCACTTTATGCGATGGCACTTATTTACTTCACTTTAGTAGATTTGATTTTTTTACCATGGTATTACAAAAATATAAACAAAATTATTGTCCCATATATGACCGCGACTTTTTCTTCAATGATCGTCTTTGCAATTTTCTCATCTGTCTTACCGATGATTTTTCCTCTTTATTACGAATTATTCAACGAACCAAATAATCTATTTTTTCAGTTTATTTTTCTTGCTCTATCGGTTATTATTTACATAGGTGGTCACTTTCTCATCGTTTACCTTTCTAAAAGGAACTTTGCAAAAGCTGACATTTAAATAAGGAGGATTTAAAATGAAATTCGTCAAATGGATGGACGACAACCCACTTTGGTTAAAGGTCGTTCTCGCACTCCCGATGGTCGATGTGCTTTGGGTAGTTCACAGATTAATCAAGTCAATTGAAGCGAAAAAAACTCTTGAAATCGTTTTAGCTGCCGCATTGATCGTCTTCGGATTCCCCGCTTTATGGATTGTCGACATCGTCACTTTATTGCTCAAGAAAAAAGTTCTTTGGTTCAGATAGTTATCTGTTTTTAAATAATTTAAAAAATTCAGTAATAAAAAGTATTTGATTTTCATTGTGCTTTCGTTCATCTAAGTGAATTATCAAATACTTTTATTATTAAAACTGAGTTTTCCGTTTAGAAAATCATTTTAAACTTGTTAATTAACCGAATTAAGATCACTTAACCGACCATTAAACAACATAGACTCTGTGAAGTCTCAAAAAAGAGTGCTCTTTTTTTGCTTTAAGAGAAAAAAATGTCTTTACTTAAATGGCCGTTATCAGTAAGATAATAAACGTCCAACCTGGCGGATGTGGTGAAGTGGTTAACACACCTGGCTGTGAACCAGGCATACGTGAGTTCAATTCTCATCATTCGCCCCAAAATAATTGAAAATGCTCCCTAAATTTGGACCAAAAATTGGTACAATAAGAAGGGAGCTTTTATTATGAAAACGACTCTAGAAGAAAAATTAAAATATGTACGTCTTCATCTTGATGAAGGGGTGCCTATTTTTGAAATTCAGGAAAAATATGGATTAGATTGTTCGACATTAAAGTATTACTGTGCTTTATATCGAAAATGGGGCGAAGAGGCATTCACTAAGCCAAAAAGAAGAGAATATACTCGTCAGATGAAGCTTGAAGCAATTCATGATATTTTGACTAGTGGAAAATCTTATGCCCAAAAAGCAATTGAGTTAATGCTTACTGATCCAAAAATCATTGGTGATTGGATGGAAAAATATAAAGAGGGTGGAGAAGAAGCAATAACAGATACTCATTCTAGAGAAGCGTATAAGCATCGCGATGATAAAATCCTTGAAAAGAATTATAAAAAACTACTCGAAGATTTAGAAAGAACTAAAGCAGAGAATGAATACCTAAAAAAATCGTATTCCCTAATTCTAAAGAGAAGCAAACCATCAAAGAAAAAGTCTTAGTGGTTAAAGAACTTAGGGAAAAATATTCACTTCATCTGCTTCTCGATATAGCGGGTCTAAAGAAATCAACTTATTTCTATGCCTTAGAGCACCTGGATTATAAAGAAGATAAAGACAAAGAAATTGGTGATTTAATTGTAAAAATATTTAATGACAATCATAAGAAATATGGTAGGCCCAGAATCGTTTTAGAACTTAAAAGAATGGGGATTGTTATTAATAACAAAAAAGTCTATCGCATCATGAAAGATAGAGGATTAACAGCAACTCCAAGAAAAAGAAAATATAGCTCTTACAAAGGAAAGATTGGCAAAATTTGTCGTAACCATTTACTTAAAAAGAGGCTTAACAAAAATAAGCATATCTATATTTATGAAAGGCATTTTGAAACCAATAGGCCTTATCAAATTTTAGGAACCGATGTTACTCAATTCCAAATTGCGGCAGGAAAACTATATTTATCTCCAATTATCGATTTTCATACTAGAGAAATACTTGGATACGACATATCTACATCTCCTAATTATGCCCAAATTAGAAGAATGATGAAGATGATGTTTGATAGACACGGTGAAGTGTTTAGCGGTTTAATCCTTCATAGCGATCAAGGATATCAATATCAAATGAAAGCCTATCAAAAGCTTTTAAAAGAGCATGGAATAATTCAATCAATGTCTAGAAAGGGAAATTGCTTAGATAATTCTCCAACAGAAAATTTCTTTGGAAGATTAAAAACAGAAATCTTTTATGACAAGGAATTTGAATATGAATCTCTCGATCAATTAAAACGCGCGATTGAAAAATACATCAAATATTACAACGAAGAAAGGATTGTTGTTAAATACGGCGATTCTCCAATAAACATTAGACAATCATATCAAAATCAGGTTTAATACTGTTGAGGGTATCCAACCCTTAGTCCAAATAAATGGAACAAGTACA
>JBAYST010000028.1:0-12339 GCA_041676005.1 Bacilli bacterium
AGTGTCAATTTCGTGCATCCCGTCATCTCTTTTAGAGAGCACATTGAGAGAGATATTAATTTTAGCGTAACTTCTGATAATCATAATTTGTCTTCCTATTCATATATTATTCTATTTCTTTAAGCGGATTACTGTAACTATTAATTGATAAATATAAATTAATATAGTCTTGTGCACTCAAATTTTCAGGTCTTAAATTCGTATTTATATTTAATTGTTCAAGCAATTGAGCGGATTTTTCTTTGTCCTTGAGCAGAAAAGTTAAATTATTCAAAATTGTTTTTCTTTTATTTGCAAATAAAGATTTTGCAAGATGATAAATTTCAAAATTAGCTTTTGTTTTTTTATTTGGATCAATAGAAATTTCAAAAACTACCGAATCGATATGTGGATTCGGATAAAAAGAACTTTTTCCGACATGACAAATTTTCTTTATATTTCCTAGTAAGGAAATCAAAATACCCACCGGACTATAGCTTGGTTCGTTAACTTTATTAAAGAAACGCGGAAAAGCTTCTTTTTGAATCATAAAAACCATTTTCTGACATTTTTGTGCACCCAAAAGAATTTTGGTGATTATTTCAGTAGTAATATAATATGGAAGGTTGCCTACAATTTTGTCGTAAGAAGAAAAATCGACCTTTAAAATGTCTTTGTGAATTATCTTAACGTTCTTTGTTTCTTTATAAATCACATTGAGAAGATCGACAATTTTTGAGTCTATTTCAACAATTTCTATTTCGTTGCTTTTTGTGGATAAAAAATGTGTTAAAGAACCAAGACCTGGTCCAATTTCCAATATTTTTTCTTTTTCTTGAATGTCAAGAGCATGAATTATTCGAGAAGAAATAGCCGGGTCGATAAGAAAATTCTGTCCCAAAGCTTTGTTGGGACGAATGGCACTTTTCTTAACAATCTCTAAAATGGTTGCCTTATTAATTTCCACTTGCTACCAATTCCCTTTCTAAATCTTTCTTCAGCAACTTCAGCGCGTTGCAACGCTTTAAAAAAGTTTTAACGTTGCACTCACCTATTTGGAGCCTTTTGCTGAGTTCATCGCGTTTATCTTTGTTTTGCGGACCAAGAAGTTCTAATTCTAATAGGTCCTTGACACTCAAAGTGCCCTTATTATTATCATCTTTTCTTATATATAAGGAAAGAGCGTCAAGAATCTCTTCTTTTTTACATTCGGCAATTCCGTTTTTTCGATTTGGATTAAAGTCGTGTTTAACGCTTGGCACAACAGCATTGGGTAACAATTTTAAAAGCTTGTTTTTGATCCGTTCTCCTGCTTTGTCTGGATCGACTAATATAATCGGAAGTGCGGTTTTAGAAAGGCTGATCAAATACTCTTCAATTCCACGTGAAAAAGCTAAGCCGCCGATTTGCACGATTTCCGCATTTAAGAAAGAAGACAAAAAAGACATATCCGAATAACCTTCGACGATAATAAACCCAGAAACCGTTTGTTTTTCTTTTTTACACGTGGAACATTTTTCTTGCATTTTCATACGTAACGTTTGCAACTTCCTCTACGGATAAATTCTTAATTTTGCTCAATTCCTCAAGAACTAGAACAATGTATTTGGGATGATTTGTTCGACCTCGATGAGGGTGTGGGGCTAAATATGGAGCGTCAGTTTCGATGACGATTTTTTCTAAAGGAATTGCGTTGGCCACTTCTTTTGGCGTCTTAGCATTTAGAAAAGTTAAAGGTCCTCCAAGACTGATTAGTAAATTCATTTTTGTTAATTCTTTAGCGCTTTCGACACTTCCAGAATAACAATGCATAATTCCTCCCATTTTCAATGGGTTTTCTTTTAAGATGTTCAAAGTGTCTAAATCTGCATCGCGACTATGAATTGAAATTGGAAGGTTATATTTGTTAGCGATGTTGATTTGTTTAACAAAAAATTCTCTTTGTTTTTTTCTTTGAAGAGGATCTTTGACCCAATGATAATCGAGACCGATTTCACCAATAGCTACTACTTTAGGATTATCGAGTAACTTCATCAAACTGTCGAATTCTTCTTCTGAAACATCAATATCCGTGGGATGAAATCCAATCGCTGCATAAACACCTTTATATTTATTTGCGAGATTTAAGGCTCTTAGTGAAGATTCTTTATCATAACCAACAACTAGAAAACTATCGACTCCTTCAGCGTTGGCTTCTTTAATAATTTGACCGACATTTTTATAAAAATCATCGTGATTTAAATGGCAATGAGTATCAAAAATTTTCATTTTCCGACACAAAAGCGAGCAAATATCTCTTTAGAAATATCAACGTCACTACTTTCTCCTAATACATCTAACACATTTTGATAGGCGGAATATAAAATGGCCGACACCAAATCAATCGGAGTTCCATTTAAGATTTCGTTTTTTGCTTGTAGCAATAACTCTTCAACTTGTCGAATCAATCCGACTTGTCTAGCATTCGTGAGAGCGGGATTGTGAAAATCTTCTTTTGAAATTCCCACGATATTCAAAATTGCAGTTTTGAGCTCATCAATATCCCCTTTTAATGCCGAGATATATGTTTCTCCATCTTGTTTTTTCTTATGTAAACCGAGGTCTGCTTTATTATAAACGATAATTCTCTTCTTATTTTTTGTGTATTCTAGAATTTGTTTATCTTCTTCATCTAGTTTACTTGCTTCAAGTAAAACAATGACTAAATCTGCTAAATCAATGCTCTTTTTAGATTTATCTATCCCAATACTTTCGATTTTGTCTTTTGATTCTCTAATTCCTGCGGTGTCCATTAAGTGCAGCATTAAACCATTGAGATTGACTTCTCCTTCAACAACGTCTCTAGTTGTCCCGGCAATATCGGTGACAATCGCTTTTTCTTCGTTCAGGAATGAATTTAGCAAAGAGGACTTCCCGACATTTGGCTTTCCAACAATCGCCACTTTAATTCCGTTGGTGATAATTTGGCCTTTAATTCCTCCTTCGATCAACTGTTTGACAAGTGGAATTGTTTTATCGACATATTGAATAATTGCTTCTTTGTTCACCTCTTCAATATCGGTGTACTCCGGATAATCAATCGTCACTTCTATAGCACTTATCAAATCAATTAATGAAGATTTGAGTGGTTTAATTAAATTTGAAACAACGCCTTCTAAAGCGAACAAAGATAATTTTTTCGCTTCAGATGTTTGCGCGTTTATTAAGTCGTTAATTGATTCAGCTTGAACGAGGTCCATTTTTTGGTGGAGAAAAGACCTCTGTGAAAACTCTCCTCGCTTAGCTTCTCTAGCGCCGTGTTTTATAAGTAATGAAATTATTTCGCCCACAATGAGCATCGAACCATGGCACATGATTTCTACTGAATTTTCTCCAGTAAAACTTTTTGGACTTACATAGGCGAGTAAAACAACTTCATCGACAACGTGAGTATCATCCAGGATGTTCCCGACCATTACAGTTCTCTTTTTGATTTGTTTTAGATCTTTTGAAAAGCATTTTGAAACGATTTCAAAACAATCATCGCCACTGAGACGAATGACTGCAAGAGCAGATTTCATTGGAGGAGTAGCTAAAGCGACAATGGTTTCAAACATAATACTATTTTAAACGTAAAAACGCCCAAATGGGCGCTTTCTACTTTCCTTCTTTGTTAATGAAGATGATTTGCACTTGACGATGAGTTCCTTCGCCTTTGGACTCGGTTTTAATATTCGTCATGTTGTTAAGCGCGTTATGAACTATCCGACGTTCATCTGCCGGCATTGGATCTAAAGTCGCCGTAACGTGTGTTTGTTGAACTTCTTTAGCGATTTTTCGTGCCTTCCAAGTGAGTTTGTCGTATTTGTTGTCTTTGTATCCGTTGATATCGACTAAAATCCGAAAACGTCTCCGGAATTTATTGTTCACAGCAAGTTTAACTAATTCGTTAATTGCTTGAAGAGTCTTTCCATTTTTTCCAATTAGAATTGGATTATGGGTTGAGTCGATTGTCATTCTGATGATGTCGTCATCGATTTTGGTGTTGACTGTGCTTTCAATTTCTAAAGCGTCGACAACGTCGAGAAGATAATCTTCCGCACTTCGAACAACGTCAGACAAATCGTAAACGTTGATGATGGTTTTCTTCACAAACAAACCCTTTTTCTCATCCTCAATTGTGTAGATGAGATTTTCTTTCGTAGTCTGTGTTTCTTCGATCGCTTTCGCAATCGCTTCGTCTAGAGTTTTCCCGCTGAATTCTTTCATTTATTTTTCCGTCCTTTTTTATCTTTAAATTTCCGCTTTCCAGTCGGCGCACTCATATGCTCTGGAACAATTTCGGCTTCAATCTTTTGCCCACCAGCACTCGCGGTGACTTTTTGACCTGGTTTTCTTTTCCGAGTTTTCTTTGCTTGGTTGACCCATTCGATAATCAAAGTTTGGAAAATTGTCCAAATCGAACCGGCGACCCAGTAGATGATCATTCCAGAAGCAAGTGAAAAGCCCATGAAAATGATAAAGATGAGCATTATAATCGTAAACCATTTAGTTTTTTTGTTTTGACTATCAGCGTTTGGATTCTTTCCGGTTTGAACAATGGATTTCGCTTTTCTTTTATTGATTATCTGTGGTAAAAGCATAGACACGGCTTGAAAAGCCGCCATTATAATAAATAAAATTAACGCGGTTACCCATCCGTTTTGTCCAGAAAAAAGTACATTACTAACCGAATCGCTTAATCTAAGACCGAGTAAATCGTTAGACGTCAAAACCGCAGATCCAGTCATCGCTCCCCAAACCGCAATAAAAACTGGGAATTGAACGAGCATGACGATGATTGATAAAAACGGATTGATCTTGTTTTTCTTATAAAGAGCTTGAGTTTCTTGACCTAGTGCTGATTGCTCAGATTTATTTGTATTTGCGTTTGGATATTTAGCTTGAATCTTTGCAATTTCAGGCTGTAATTCACTCATTTTTGCGTTATTTAAAGTTTGATTAATCGTAAGTAATAACATGACCGCACGAATGATAATTGTCACCAAAAGAATAGATAAGACTTGAGCCCATCCGCCTGCCACACCGTTTCCAAGGAAAGTGATGGCAATATTGTCGATCAACCAACCGATTGGGAACACAATCAAACCTTCTAAAACTCCACGACTCCAAGCGTATTTCCAATCTTTGCCGCTGACGTAAACCGACATTTTTTCATCATAACCGTAGTAACCATAAAACCCGTCAGTAGTCGCTAAACAAGATTTGAAATTCCCAATATATCCTTCCATCGTCGATTTGTAAAAAGCGATATAATCGGAATCCGGAACATAATCGACACCTAAATCTGTTTTGACAACATCAAGATTTTCATTCCAAGAAGACCAAAACACATTTTCGTTGTCGCCCTTACCTAAATATTTCCAATACCCATACCCGACCGAATTGTTTTCTTGATCCCCGAGCAAAATCGTGTTGATTTCTCCAACCGTTAAAATCGCTGTTTCGTCTTTGCGACCAGCTTTTTCAACTGCATAATCGAGAAACTTATCATCGATTTGTCTCCAAAATTCAGTGTAATCGTTAACACGAATGTTGTTTTTAACAGCGTCCTCATTAATCGCAACTAAAGCTTTATTAGATTCGATGTTGTATGTGACAAAAATCTTACTATAACCCGGCAACGCAATCGCGTCTTCAGGTTTACCAATTTCATCATAATACGTTGAAATTCCATAGGAATATTTTCCAGATAATGGATCTTCACCTTCACTTAAAACATGCTCAGAATTAGAGTAAACATCAAAAGCGTAAAGCATTCGCGCACGATCTTGTTCAGAACAAAAAGTATTCGTACAGCTGCTCAAACCTAAAACAACGACCCCAAGGCCGAGCGCTCCAAATATCCATTTCTTTTGTTTCATATTATGTTCCTCTTTTCAAAGTGAGTAAAAATTGAAGAAGCTCTTTGTTTTGCCAAAAATCATTGAGCATAAATTGTTTTTTTACAACAATAACTATGTCTACTGACAAAAAATTATAATCGATTAGCGCGTCGCACATCGCACGAACTTGTCGTTTGATCCTGTTTCTTTTTATCGCGGAACCAAGCCGCGAGGAAACAGAAATTCCAATTCTTGTTTTTTTCAATTCGTTTGCCAAAACATGAATGGTAAAAGATTCGTTTTTTTTAGTCATCCCTGTTTTGACGATTTTTGCAAAGTCGTTATTAGCGGTAACACGATTAGTTTTCTTCACCAGAACCTCTTGAGATTAGGCAGAGAGTTTTGCTCTACCTTTGGCGCGACGTCTTGCAAGAATTTTTCGACCGTTATGAGTGGCCATTTTTGCCCTAAATCCTGCTTTTCGCGTATGTCTTACTTTTGATGGTTGATAAGTGCGTTTCATAAAAATTCCTTCCAGTACAACAAATGTACGCGTATGAATTATATGTGTATGTGAGCGATTTTGTCAAACCAAATTGGTTTAAGGAACAAAACAACTTCGAAATTAAGTTATTTAAATTTCACAAGTGGGAAAAGTTTTTGTCTCATTTTTTGTTTTCCACAAGGAGAAAAAGGCGTTTCTGTCCGATTCTTATATTTATATAAATTTATACACCGTGCATTTTTAGAAGAAAATAATTTTCCACAATTTTGAAAATATAAACTTTTCCACATAGTTTTGCACATTGGAAATATGTGATTATGGTAAAAACTCGGTCTTAACTAGTGTTTTTTAGCATAAAAATGTGGAAAACTGAAAATTAGATAAATTTTGGTTTACTCTCCCTGTGGGAATTCATATAATTTAGACACGATAGGAGTCAATATGCTCAGTTCAATATCTGAAACAACAAGACTTTGGGAACGCGTCTTAACAAAATTAGAACAAAGGCTCGACGATCGAAATATATTCGATAGTTTTTTTCATGGTTCGTATATATACGATATCACTGGAAACACGATGACGGTCGTCGTCAATTCCGCGCTTGCAGCGCGTCTTATTTCCACCAAATACACCGACCTTCTAGAGGAGGTTGTCCTCGAGGCTGCAGAAACAAATTTCAAGCTTTTGTTTTTAGAACCTGACGAGGCTAAAAAAAGTTCAAAAAGCGTTACTTCTCACAGACAAGAAGAAATCTTCAAAGAATCGTTCATCAACCCTAATTTAAAGTTTGATAACTTTGTCGTCGGAACATCGAATCGCGACGCCTCTCAAGCGGCATTGATGATCGCTTCAAATCCAGCCAAAATCTTTAATCCTCTTTTCATTTACTCTGAATCCGGATTAGGGAAAACCCACCTCTTACACGCGATCGGTAATTATATAAAGGAAAATAGGCCCTCAGCGAAGATTCTCTGTATTACTTCTGATGATTTTTTTAGTGAATACGTCAAAAATCTTCAAGACGGAAAAGATACAACCGCTTTAAGAGATTATTGTCGAAACGTCGATACGTTTTTAATTGACGATGTTCAATTTTTAACCGACAAAAAGAAAACTCAGGAACTTTTCTATTACGTTTTCAATGATTTGGTAAAAAAAGGACGACAAATCGTCATCACTTCCGACCGTCAACCAAACGAACTTCAAGATATCGAACAAAGGCTGGTGACGAGATTTGCATCCGGTTTGACCGTGCAAATCAAAGAACCAGATCGAGAAACGTGCGTCGCAATTTTAAGAAAAAAAATCGTCGGCAACAATCTCGATCAGCTCGAATTCGATGATACGGTATTATATCTGCTTGCAGATAAATTTTCTAAAAACGTGCGTGAACTCGAAGGCGCGTTAAATAAATTGGTTTATTATTCAATCTTAAAACAAACGAACCACATCACGATTGAAATGGCGGTCGAGGCTGTATCAACAATGGCCGGTGGGCGTTTTATCGCCGACGAAATAACCGAACAAAAAATCATCGGTCTCGTCGCCGATTATTACAACATGACTCCTTCTTTGATCACCGGAACATCTCACGTCAAACAAATTGTCCTCGCTCGTCATGTCGCAATGTACTTAATTCGTCTAACTCTTGACTCTTCATTAAAGAAAATCGGGCGGGCGTTCGGCGGTAAAGACCATACGACCGTGATGGCTGGTGTCTCCAATGTGGAAAAAATGTTAAAAACCGACACCGGAATGCAACAGGCAATTAAAGATTTAAAAGCGAGAATTAAAAAGTAGTCTTATTTATTAAATAAAAGCATACAAAACTAATTGTGATATGATACAATTAAAGATGGCAAAAAAAGTAAAAAAACAAGCTTTATCCACAAAATCCACCGACACTAGTACTAATAAGAACTTATATAAAAGAAAGGAATTATCTTTATGAAACTGACAATCGTTAGAGACGAATTTCTCAAAGGACTGAGCATTGCCTCTCGGGCGGTAGCGTCTAAATCCGCTATCCCTGTTTTGAATAATCTGAAAATCGAATTAAACGAAACCGGTTTGTTTATCACAGGAAGCAACAACGATCTAACAGTTCAGACAATGGTTCCTTATAATCGCGACGGGAAAGAAATAATCCGCAACTATAAAGAAGGTGCGACACTTATCAACGCGAAAATCATCACCGAAATCGCTAGACGAATTGATTCCTTGGAAATAACGATCGATGTTATCGATTCAACTATTGCGATCATCTCTGACAATCGTTCAGAATTTAAACTGAATTGCATCAGAGCTGAAGAATACCCCGAAGTCGAGCTACGAGGTAGTGGAACTTCGTTGGTTTTTCAGAACATAGAATTCACAACCTTGGTCAATCAAACAGCGTTTGCCGCTTCTCAAAAAGAACAAAGGCCGATTTTAACCGCCCTCAATTTAGAAGCAGGAGGCGGAAAGCTCGTCGCCACCGCCACCGACTCGGCACGAATGGCACGCAAAACAATTGACATCGATCCAGGAATTAGTTTTGTGACCAACATTCCAGCTAAGATGATGGTCGAAGTTGTTCATCTAGCAGAAAACGCCCCAACCATCGAACTCATCGTCAGTGACAAAAAAGCGATTTTCTCTTTTGGGTTGACAACCATTGCCACAAGACTTTTAAGTGGAGAATATCCAAATACGAAAAACATCGTTCCTAAAGCTTTGCTTTATGTCTTAGAAGTAAACGCACAAGACACGATCAAAGCGATCAATCGCGCATCATTACTTTCAATCGAAAGAGAAAACGTTGTTAACCTTTCGATGAGTAAAAACGGAGTTGAAATTTCTTCAAAATCTTCTCAAATCGGTTCAGCGAGCGAAAAAATTGATGTGTTCAAATATGAAGGCGGAGATCTCGAGGTCGGGTTTAATAACGAGTTTGTTCTTTCGGCGATTCGTGCGCTTGGTTCAACCGATGTCACTATCGCATTTGTTGGGGAGATGAAACCCTTTGTCGTGCGAAATGACTTAGACGATTCAGTGATCCAAGTCATCACTCCGGTTCGGATGTTTTAAGCGCTCGTTTCACGGTCCGGACATACAAGCAAGAAGAAAAGAGATTAAGAGAGATACAAACTCATCTCTAACAAGCTTTAAAGTAGTAAAAAGACACTAAAAAAACAAAAGAAGATTAAGGGGATATTTTATTCCCTTTTTTATTGCGTGCGTGTATAATGTACATAGGAAGTTTTTATATGACTAAAACCACTACGGAAATCGAGATCAAAACCGACCATTTGGAACTCCAACAATTGCTCAAAATAGTCGGGTTAATTTCCACCGGCGGCGAGGCAAAAATCTATCTCGCTCAGCACGACGTCAAAGTCAACGGGGAAAAAGAGAATCGACGAGGAAGAAAATTATTTCCACACGACGTGGTGACAATCGAAGGCAATGTTTACACGATTAACAAAAAATGTTCATGAAAACACTGACCATCAAAAACTTCCGAAACCACACCTATGCGACTTATGATTTCTCACCGCGAATGAATGTTATCGTCGGAGAAAACGGAGTCGGAAAAACAAATCTGATCGAAGCGATTTATTATCTTTCTCTAGCCAGGTCGTTTAGAACACAAGATGACCTAGATTTAATTCAAAAAAAGAAAGATAGTGCGATGATCGAAGCTCGCCTGAACGAAGGAAAGATCACACGGAAAATCGAGGTTGTTCTACAAAACGGAGGCAAAAGAATATTTATCAACGATAAACCGATTGCCCGTCTATCAGAACTCTCTAAAGTGATGAACGTCATCTTGTTTGAACCAAAAGACGTGATGATCTTCCGCGGACTTCCAAAAGAAAGAAGAAATTATCTCGATATTAATTTATCGAAGAAAAGTCCGCCTTATCTAGAATACATTTCGCAATATGAGAAAATTCTCAAAGAGAGAAACGAAATCTTAAAACTAGAAAAGGTCGATCGCGAATTGTTGAGAATCAACACAAAACTGTTGGTTAAGGTATCGGGCCCAATCGTCTCTTACCGACAACAATATGTAAAGGATATCAACGATATCCTTAAAAAAATCGTGCGCGCGCTCACGGGAGAAAAGGCTAAAATTGAAATTCGTTATGAACCATTTGTGAAATACGATGCTTCGTTTATCGAAAACGCAAATAAGGCCTTCCTGCGAGTGGAAGAGAGTGACTTGAGAAGGAAGGTCACATCGATCGGAATTCATCGCGAGGACTTCTCTACCTCGCTAAATGGGCACGATATCGCTACATATGGCTCGCAAGGAGAGAACCGAATGGTAGCGTTAGCCCTGAAACTCTGTCCGTTCTTCTTAATCGAAGATAAGGATAAGCGTCCGCTAGTCATTCTCGATGATGCGATGTCTGAACTCGACAACGCTCACCAACAAAGACTAATCAATTTTTTAAAAAAGTTTGCGCAAGTATTCATTACAGCGACCAAACTCGAAGTAGGCGATGCGAAAACCTACACTCTTTACAAGAAAGGAGAAACATCTTGATGGAAGAGAATTATAAGAAACAAGAAAATGTTCAAGAAAACGAAAAGGTATCCGAACCCACCGTCGCTCTTGAACAAACACCCGAACAAGAAAAGCAAAACTTCGAACGAACCGAACTTGAAAAAGGTGCCAATGAAGAAGAACGCGCAAACATGGAATACACCGCGCGAAACATTCAAGTTCTCGAAGGACTTGAGGCAGTTCGTAAAAGACCAGGAATGTATATCGGAACAACTGGTAGTGCGGGATTGCACCACTTGGTGTGGGAGATCATCGATAACTCAATCGACGAAGCTTTAGCAGGTCATTGTGACAATATCAATATCACGATTAACCCAGGCAACACGATCACCATCGAAGACGATGGGCGGGGAATCCCTATTGATATCGTTGCTAAATCCGGACTATCGGGAGTTGAAACTGTGTTTACGGTTTTGCACGCCGGAGGTAAATTCGGAGTCGGAGGCGGCTATAAAGTTTCCGGAGGTCTTCACGGAGTCGGAGCCTCGGTTGTCAACGGCTTATCTGAATGGTTAGAAGTCTATGTTCATAAAAACGAAGGCGTCTATTATCAAAAATTTGAAAACGGCGGGCATATCGTCGGTCACCTTGAAAGAATCGGAGATACTGATAAAACCGGGACAATTGTCACTTTTAAACCAGATCCGACTATTTTTACCGAAACAAACGAATTCGATTACACGATTATCAGAGACCGCGTCCGTCAAATGGCGTATTTGAATCGCGGTTTAAGAATTACTGTTAACGATGATCGGGGCGACGAGAGAATAACCGAGTCGTTCCGCTACGAAGGCGGAATTAAAGAATACGTTCTTTTCATCAACCATCACAAAACTGCGATTTTCCCAGAAGTCATTTATTGTGAAGGTCGCGAAGCGGTGGAAAACGAAGAAAACCATGTCTATGTCGAAGCCGCGATTCAATATAACGACGGGTATAGCGGAAACATTTTCAGTTTCTGTAACAATATCAACACTCACGAAGGCGGAATGCACGAAACCGGATTTCAACTCGCAATGGTGCGAATTGTCAATAACTATGCACGTGCCAACAAATTCTTAAAAGAAAACGAAGAAAATTTATCATATGACGATATCAAAGAAGGTTTGACCGCGATCATTTCGGTTAAACATCCAAATCCTCAATATGAAGGGCAAACCAAAACCAAACTAGGAAATCCCGAAGTCCGGAAAATCGTCTCACAAATCGTCGGTGAACAACTCGATCGCTTCCTAATGGAAAACCCAAAAACTGCGCGGATTATCATGGATAAAATCGTCATGGCGGCGAACGCAAGACTCGCAGCGAGAAACGCTCGGGAAAACATTCGTCGTAAAGGGGCTTTAGATATTACGACCCTTCCTGGAAAGTTAGCGGATTGTTCCAGCAGAAAACCAGAAGAGTGTGAACTTTTTATCGTTGAAGGTAACTCTGCA
>JBAYST010000029.1:0-11918 GCA_041676005.1 Bacilli bacterium
CTAAATCTAAAGTCGGTTCTCCACCGCTTATCACTACCGCATCTAAAACACCTTTTCTTTTTCTTAAATATGCAAGAATCTCCTCAAAAGGAATTTCGGTGTTTTCTTTTAAACGGGTGACTAAAGAAGAATTATGACAAAAAGGACAGCGAAAATTGCACCCTTGTTTAAATAAAATGCAAGATACTTTATTATCGTAATCGACAAGCGATAATTTTTCTAATCCGACAAACATACTAAAAGTATAGCAAATAAATATCGCGATGATTAGCGTTAGTTAATCTATTAACTTTCTCTACTTTTAACAATCTTTTTTTGTTAGAATTAGGACATGTTAAAAAGCAATATAAACTGGGACGAATATTTTATGGGCGTCGCCCTTTTATCCTCGTTGAGGAGCAAAGACCCTAATACTAAAGTTGGTGCATGTATCGTCGATGACGATCACAAAGTCGTGTCAATCGGTTATAACGGAATGCCGCGCAATATCGACGAATCAAAACTTTCTTGGGAAAAAGGGGAAGACCTTGATAGCAAATATCTTTATGTCTGCCATGCTGAATTCAATGCGATTTTGAATATCCGAAATGGTTCGGCTTTAAAAGGTTGTACCCTCTATGTCACGCTTTTCCCCTGTAATGAATGCGCTAAAGCAATTATTCAAGTTGGAATTAAAGAAATTGTTTATTTAGATAACAAATATGAAGATTCTTTAATGACTCGTGCATCGTTAAAAATGCTCACTTTAGCAGGTGTTAAAATCCGAAAATATCAAGATCGAAATATCAAGATCTCAGTGGAGTGAAAACGTGGATATCAAAGAATACGTCGAAATCAAAAAAGAATTACTAAAAAGAGAAGTTTCTCAACTTTCGAAGAAACCAGTTTTTGTGATTGTTCAAGCTAACGACGACCCTGCTAGCGATAGTTACATCCGAGGGAAAATCAAAGACGCTGCTCAAATCGGAGTGGTTGCCAAACTTTTAAAATTACCATCTGAGATCGGTGAACAAGAAATATTAAAAGTAATAGACGATCTCAACAAAGATAAAGAAGTGGATGGTTTTATCGTTCAACTTCCACTCCCTAAACAAATCGATGAAGAGAAAGTCAAACTCGCGATAAATCCAAAAAAAGATGTCGATGGTTTTCATCCTCTAAGCGTTTTACCTCCTTGTACTCCAAAAGGGATTCTTGGCTATTTAAAAGCGCTTGGAGAAAGAATTGAAGGAAAAAACGCTTTAGTCATCGGAAGAAGCAATATTGTCGGTAAACCGATGGCTAAATTACTATTAAAAGAAAATGCTAATGTTGTTGTTTTACATTCTAAAACTTCGTTTGAAAATATGAAAAAATATGTTTCAATTGCGGATATCATTGTCATCGCAATCGGAAAAAAACATTTTCTTGATCAACGTTTTGCATATAACAAAAATGCAATAATTATCGATGTTGGAATCAATAAAGATGAAACCGGACTACACGGAGATGCACTTCCTGATCTCCCTGTCCGTCTGCAAACGCCAGTTCCAGGAGGTGTTGGATTATTAACTCGTCTTGCTTTGCTTGAAAATTTATTGGAGGTCATTAAAAATGGAATTTCAAATCAATAACACTTCAGTTTATGGACTAGATAAAGCGATTAAAGCTAGTGGCAATCCTTTGAGAATTCAAATCGATAATGGCGAAGTTATAGAAAAAGATATTAATCGCGCAAGAAAACTCGGAAACACAAAAAATGGCGAAGGTCATGATAATTTTTTAAAAGGAATTTTAGTTCAAATGGATCTCACCGCTCCTTTATATTTTTGGAAACAAGCCCAACGTTACCATTGGTTTGATTTTGTATCCTCTCAATCTACCATGCATTGTTTATTGAAATTTGACGTCGCTTCTCAATGCGTCGAAGAAACAAATAAAGAAGTTTTATTGATTATGGAACGGCTCATTGAACAATATAAGAATATTCCAGATGATGACCCGCTGAAAAAAGATAAATGGCGAGAATTAGTTGCCACCCTTCCTTCTGGTTTTTGTTTGTCTGCGACGATGAGTACTAATTATCAACAGCTTAAGACTATGTACCTTCAAAGACGTTATCATAAACTTAAAGAATGGCAGGTCTTCTGTGGTTGGTGTGACTCGCTACCTCATTTTATTGATTTTACCGGTGTAAAAAACCTTTAAATAACAACTTTTTTTAGTTTTTTTATCTTTTTACTATTCTTTTATTTAAGCCAATATATAATGAAATCGTCTAGTGATAAATTATCTAGGAAAGTAGTATTTTAAAGTAAAAAATATGCCCATAATTCGCAGAGCTCGAAAAGAAGATGAACCATTTCTGCTCACACTTGAAAAAAAGAGTTTTTCTCTTTCTCGACAAGTATCTTTTTCTTCTTTAAAACATAGCCTAAATAGCGAACACCAAATTGTCCTAGTCTTGGAAAATGATGATCGTGTCCCGGTAGGAAGTGCTGTGATTTACACTTTTAAAAAGAGTTGGCGAATATATTCGATTTCTGTTTTACCTGAATTTCAAAATTTGGGTTATGGACGTTTTATTCTTAGCCACATCATTTCAAAAGCACAAGAAAATGGAATTCATCGACTTATTTTAGAAGTTGATTCAAATAATGAAAGATTGCTCAAATGGTATAAGTCATTCGGTTTTGTCATCACTATTAGGTTAAAAGATTTTTATGGTGAAGACGAAGATGCATATAAAATGACTCTTAAATTGACAAATGAACTGCTTGAAAAAGAATACACCGCTAATATCGTCGTCATCGATCAAGATTGGCCTTGGTTAAAGCAAATTCCCAATCTCGAAGTTGTTAAAGTCAATCATTTTCTCAATGATGAAAAATATCAAAATGCAAAAGATTTGCGCGTATTCAATTTGTGTTCATCTTTAGGCTATCAAACTTTAGGGTATTACGTTTCACTTTTAGCAAGCGCGCGAGATTTCAGGCCGATTCCAACTGTTGCCACATTAGAGGATGCGCTTGATACGACAATCACTGAATCAATCGGCGAAGAAATATTTGATTTGATTCAAGAAACCTTCAAAAAAGATATTAAAAAGGAAATTGTTTTTCAAATCATCTTTGGTCAAACAGAGCCTCAATGTTATGAAAAATTAGGTAAGGCGCTTTTAAGGCTTTTTGAAACTCCGTTACTTGAAGTTGTTTTTATCAAAGAAAGAAATTGGAAATTAAAGAAAATCAAAATTCTCACCTTGGATGATATTGTGATTGATGAGGTTCTTATTTCAAATGCACAAAAATATTTTTCTCATAATCGCTTTGCAATTTCCAAAATAAAACAATATAAATTTGATCTTGCAATCTTAATAGATCCAAAAGATCCTTCGGCTCCGAGTGGGAAAACCGCACTTGACAAATTTGCAGAAGCTGCAAAAAAAGTCGGTTTTTACGTGGAATTCATTACAAAAGACGACTTTTTCCGCATTCCTCAATTCGATGCCCTTTTCATTAGAACGACTACTAATGTCGACGATTATACTTATCAATTTTCTCGTTATGCATATTCCGAAGGACTGGCGGTAATCGATGATCCTTGGTCAATTTTAAAATGCGCAAACAAACTTTATTTTCATGAGAGCATGAGGAGTAATACACTTCCTACTCCAAAAACTTTGATTGTCAGCCCTTTGACATCTTTAGAAAAAATCACTTCAACTTTTGAATTTCCGATTATCTTAAAACGTCCAGACAGCGCAGCTTCTCGAGGAGTTTATAAAGTTAAAAACGAAAAAGAATTAGAACTCAAAATGAAGGAATTATTCTTAAGTAGTGAACTTTTCATCGCTCAGGAATATATCCCAAGTGAATACGATTGGCGAATCGGGATTTTAGAAGGGAAAGCGCTGTATGCTTGTAAATATTTCATGGCCCGCAACCACTGGCAAATTTACAAATGGAATACAAACAAATCGAACGCAAGAGTTGGGAAAGTTGAGACCTTTTTAGTCGAAGAAGCACCAAAAGAAGTTGTGGAAATCGCTCTTAAAGCCGCTAACGCTATTGGAGACGGTTTTTACGGAGTTGATTTGAAATATAAAGACGGGAAAGTTTGTATCATTGAAGTAAATGATAATCCAAGTATCGATCGACACTGGGAAGATAAGAAACTCGGAGACAACCTTTATCTTGAGATAATGGAAAATATTATGTCGAGAATCGAAAGGGCTAGACAGAACAAAAACAAAAGAAAGAACTTCAATCAAAATAATTAAAACAATAAAAAACCTCTAAAAGAGGTTTATTTTTAAAATTGGTGGACCTGAAGGGGATCGAACCCTCTACCTCATCGTTGCGAACGATGCGCTCTCCCAGATGAGCTACAGGCCCACATGCTTAATCATTCTAGTAAAATTATAATTTTTAGACAAGTGAATTTTATTCTTCTAACTCGATGATTTCCTCTTCATCTTCCACTTCAATCATCGGACTGGTGTTTGCAATTTTTGTGAAATTACCACTGATTTTGGTTACTCTATTATCTAATGAAATTTTGTTTTTAGTAGCTTGCGCCAAATTGTTAGAAAATTTATCCCACTCGCGTCCAAACATTTCAAAATCTTTTCCTAAGCGTTTGAGTTGTTTGTTGATTTCAACAATTTGTTCTCCGCGTTTGTAATTTATTCTGAGCATTCGTAACGTGGCTAGAATTGGCTGAAGAGTGCTAGGCGAAGTGATCACCACATCACTTTTCATCGCATAATCAACGACTTCTGGACAATCGTGATGAATAAACGCGAAGACTCCATCATTAGGAATAAACATCAAAGCTTGAGGCTCTGTTTTATTGGCGATAATATATTTATTTTTAATATCCGTGATATGTTTTTTAACCGCGTTAACAAATTCTTTTCTTACTTTTTCGCGCTCATTTTCATCTTCTGCATCTTGCATTTTCACATAAGCGCTGAATGGGAATTTAGAGTCGATGCAAATAAAATGGTTATCTTTTGTATAAACAATAGCGTCAGCTCTAACATTTTCTCCTCCATCTTTAACCTCTTTAATTGTGTATTGCTCTTTGTACAATCCATCGGTGTTGCCAAAAACATTATTTAAAATTGCACTCAATTGGAATTCTCCATATTGACCGCGGGTTTGATTACCTTCTAAAACTTGTTTCAAGGATGTGACATCCCCAGACAAACCTTCAAGATTTTTTTGAGCATCATCAATTTTTTGAAGTCTTTCGCGTAAATCAATCATCGTCTGATTGGTCTTGGTGTACCCTTCGGATAATTTTTCTTCAACCTTTTTATTAATTTCAGAAAGTTTAGAGTCGACTTTTGTATTTAACCCATTGAATTTGTCATCCATTTGCTTATTGATACTCAATTGGAATTTATCGAGTTTCTCATTGTTTGCATTAGTAATCGCTAGATTTTGTTCGTTGATCGCATTCATCGACTTTGTCATTGAAAGTTCGATTTCTTTTCCTAAAGAAGTAGAAAGTGACTCAACCTTTGCTTGCAAAGAACCGATTTCTTTTAAACTTGTATCGTTGATTTTATGGTTGGATACATTTTTAAATTGTATAAACAAAATAATTCCAATAACAACACTGGCGATGGCAATTAATAAAACAAAAGAAATGAGAATGATTAAGATGGTTTCCATATTGTTTCCTCCGACTATGTTATATTTTACCATGTTAAAATATTCTTGGCGCTTTATCTATTACATTTAGGTAAAAAAAACTCTATTTTTCTAATAATAGATCAAAAAAAGAAGCTGTAGCTCCTTTTTCTGTGTTTATAAGATTAATTAAATAGCCCAATTTCCATCTTTAAAAATTTGAACTTTTTTGCCATCTCTTGTATATCCGACAATATTTAAATCTTTTGATCCAATCATGAAATCAACGTGAATCATTGAATCATTAACCCCTTTTTGTTTTAGCTCTTCTAACGTGTATTTAAATGAATCTTTGATAGAAGTTCCAAATCCTCTTCCAAGTGCAACGTGACATGCAGCATTTTCATCAAAAAGCGTGTTATAAAAAAGAATATTAGAATTGCTGATAGGAGAATCATAAGGAACAAGTGCAACTTCTCCAATCATTGAGGCTCCTTCGTCCATGTTCACCATTTCTTCTAAAACTAATTGTCCTTTTTTCGCTTTGACTTCGCTGACTCTACCATCTTTAAAGCGAATCGAAAAGTCTTCGATTAAATTTCCTTGATAACTCAAAGGTTTGGTGGCGACCAAAAGACCTTCGGCCTTTCCTTTCATCGGAGTAGTAAATGATTCTTCACTCGGAATGTTAGGGTTAAAAAATCTTCGGTCTTCAAGGTGAGTTCCCCCACCAATCCAAATCGCATCTTCGATTAACCAAACTTTAAAATCTGTTCCGTTAGAGGCTGTATAATGTAGATGATCTAAGCGCAAATCGTTGAGTTTTTGACACTGTTTTGTTAAAAATTCGTTATGTTCATGCCAATTTTGCACGGCGTTTCCATTTGCTCTTGAAGTTTCTAAAATCACTTCCCAAAGTTTTTCCACTGCTTCATGAGCTTCTAAATTAGGAAAGACTTTTTTTGCCCATTTCACTCCTGGAACCGCGGCAATAACCCATTTATATTTATCTTCCATTAAGTCCATGAATGGTTTCACTTTAGGATAAGTTTTTTTCTTCGCTTTTGAGGCCTTTTTTTGATTGATGCCTTTTAATCCATCTGGATCTTCAGAGATGATATAAATCATCGTCGGAAGTTTTTTGGTTTGATATTTTAACTTCGCTAAATCATAACTAGTTATCTTTCCTAACTCACTCACACTCATATATTTATTAGTGAGTTTACTAAGTGGCAGATGATTCCAATTAACACGAACTCTTTTAGCTCCGAGGCGGTAACATTCTTCGACGAGAAGTACAATAAAATCTGGTTGATCGAGCTCTGCCCTTATCCAAACTTCTTCACCTTTTTTTACATTAGCGCCGATTTCAGCAATCAAGTTCGCATATTTTTTCATTCTTAATTCTTCCATACAGTCTCCTCTATTCTTTTACAATTCTAAACCATTAAATAAGTTGTTAAAATGTATTTTGTTAATTACTATTATATAGAGGGTAAAATTATGAAAAATATTTTTAAAAGAAATGCGTTGCTCAAATTAATTGAGGGCGTGCTGTTAGCGTTGACCGGGATTTTGATTGCTATTTTTGGAGGAATTGATCCTCTAAAGTATGAGCGAGCAATATCGCTGTCTTTAGCAATTTTCTTATTCCTTGATGGAGCGATTTTATTCATCACTGCAATTTTAGATAGAAAGGTAAAAATCAGCCTTAATATTGTCACAGGTTCTTTACTTATTGCAGTTGGTGTTGTCTTTATTATGAGCGGAATAAACCTCAACGAGTTTCTTCCTCCTTTTGTCTCTAGTATTTTACTAGCGATTGGAGCGGGAGAAATTGCTAAGGGAACCGTTCAAATCGTTCAAAAAGAAAAGGTCATTTGGATTATCGTAAACTTCTTAATCGCGGCGATAGCAATCACGTTTGGGATCCTTTCTATCTTTTATAACAAAGGTGAAGACGCAACCGTCAAAAATATCATTTACATCATCTTAGGAATTGCGATTGTCGTCGCTGCAACTGCAGAAATTGTTTTAGCCTCGGTTTCAATAAATGAAAAACGTAAAAAGAAATTAGAAGAGAAAAGGGAAGAAGAAGGTAAAGTTATTATTGAAGCTGAAATCATTGAAAAAGAAGAAATTAGAAGAGAAAAAATAAAAGAAACTCCGAAACAGATTGAAAAGAAAAAGAGAAAAGAAATCGAAGAAAAAAAGTAATTTTTGGCCATTTTTATCTAAAGGAAGAATGATTTTTTAAAAGAGTTGATAAAACTCTTTTTTTATTTGTTAACAAAGAATATAATTTTCGTATTGTGAAAGAGGTTTATTTATGAAAAACAAGTTCGTCCCGATCAGTGTTGCTCTGCTTACTTTGTTGACTTTATCAGCATGTGTAACACACAATCCTTCTTCAAGCGAAGAAACATTGAGTTCATCTAGTGAAATATCAAGTTCGTCTAGTGAATCATCGAGTTCTAGCGCAAGTAGTTCATCTGGAACCACCCCGGTTACATCCGATTGGACTAGCGCACAAAAAAGTCTTATGCAAGCTCATTTGGCCGGTTATGTCATGCCTTATATTTCACTTAGTGATGATGTGACCGTTGAATGGTATGCCGAATGGGAATGTGTATCGATTGAATCTGCAAAATCACCCCAATCAAAAATCACTGATTACAAAAATATTCTAAACGCCGCTAACTTTGGTATGGAATACGATAGTGACTTTGAAACATGGGAAGGTTCTATTCGCGATTCAAATTATAACGAGATTTTTGTCCAACTTTATTATCAGGAAGGTTTCGTCTGTGATGTTTATTTAACCGAGGCTATTTCAAGTTGGCCAGAAGCTCAAATCAAAAATTTTCTTGGAAATGATGCAGTTATTCCAAGTGTGAGCGCTCCTGCATATTACTATGTACCCTATCATGAAGACAGTGAGGAATTTGACCTAATCGTTGCCATTAACGCTGCGAGTCAATATGCAAATTACGCGACAATTCTTACAAACCAAGGATGGGAAGTCGTTGATAATGGCGATTATAAATCTGCAAAAGATAACATCGGAGTCGTGGAAATCGATTTTTACCCTGCTCTAAATGATTTATACATTGTAATTTACCCTAATGAAGATGGGCAAGGTAATGGAGGAACAGACCCTGAACCAACTGAGGGCGTGTCTACTATTTGGCCAGTTGAAGCTATCAATGAATTTTTCGGAATCACCAATGCTGCTGATATAATTCCCGCTTTTAATAGTGCCACGTTGTATAAATTCGGAGTTGAAGAATGGGAAATCAGTGATGACAAAACTTTGAAACCCTGGCTTTATATCGTCATGGAAGAAGATTCATTTACACTTGCTAACACCGAAGATGTTTTCCTTGCAAGTTTAGAGGCGATGGGATATACGATTGACGATTCGCAGTATGATTATCTTGGATATGAGGCTATATCTAGCGATAAAACCATCTATCTCAACTTTTACTTTGAAGAAGGGATGTTTGCTATTTTCTTCATTGAATACAATGTTTATTACGGCATTGAACAATTCACTTCTTGGCCAACTGCAATGGTTGCGAGTTTCGTCAATAATTCAAGCGTTGTTGTTCCTAGTGCTACAGGAAGTTCGTTTGAAATAAAATCTTTAAACAACGCTTTAGAAATTTCAATTCCTACCACTGATGGTGCGGCCGCAATCAGTGCCTATGAAGGAATTTTAACTGCTGCAGGTTGGACTGTTACTGATCACGTCGCTATTGATAAAGGCGTTGATAATTCTTCAATTCAAATTGAAATTTCGTCCACCGCTACCAAATTAGTCATTACAATCACACATTATGTTGTACCACTTCCAGCTGGCGTATTTGATTTCACCAATGAAAATCAATTAACAAAGAGAGATTCCGATGAATCGATTTGGACCGCTGGGTCTGTGACGATGAAAGTTGAAAAAAAAGATGCTGCACTAGGTGTTGGGGGTGACGGCGGTGCATTCTTTTCAGAACCGTTGCGCCTTTATACTAATCAAGCGGTTACTTTTGTATCGAGTGACAAAAATATCACACAGATTACTTTCACTGCAAGCAGTAATCAATATGCAACAGAATTAGCAAATGCTACATGGACTGGTGGAACCGCTAAAAGTTCAGGGACAACCGTTACCGTGACTGCTACTTCTGCGACTAAAACTATTTCGGTAAAGATCAATAAACAAGTTAGAATTACTGGCGCAGTTGTCGCTTTGGCATAATAAACAACTATTTCTTTAAGCGAAAATTAAGTGAATAAAAAAAGGGGCATATGCCCCTTTTACTTTTATTTTTTATTCGCTTTCTAGACTAATCCGGCTTTGGTTAACACTTGAATGAGAATTGCAACTATGAAAAATCCAATGGCCATGATGTAGGTGAGAATTGAAATCACTCTTTCAGAACCTCTTTCTTTGGTTTTGACAAAGACATTTAATCCACCACCAGTGATAGCACCAGAAGCACCTTCGGTTTTACCACCTTGAAGAAGGCATAAAATAATTATGATGACAGAGAAGATCATAAATAAGTAATCAAACCAGTTTAACATTGTCAGTCTCCTTCTAGCGATGTGCTTTTATATGATATATAAGATGTGATAATAACGCAAATCATTTTTATTTCAATTGATTGCCGCCCGCATTTCTAAAACGATATCTCTGATTTCAGCTGCTTTTTCAAAATCATATGCTTTAGCAGCTTCACGCATTTGTTTTTCGAGTTCTTTGATTTTCAGTTCAATCTGTTTACGAGATCCTTTTTTCATGAATTCCAGTGTTTCTGAAATCTCGTTATCGCTGTTATGAATCGGTGGCCTAATTTCTTTAACAATCGTGCGTGGAATAATTCCATTGGCGAGATTGAAATCGTTTTGAATTTTTCTTCTTCGATTGGTTTCATCTATTGCATTTTGCATTGAATCAGTGATTCGATCTGCATACATGATGACTTTTCCGTGCTCATTTCTTGCGGCCCTACCGATCACTTGAACGAGTGATCTTGTACTTCTTAAGAAACCTTCTTTATCAGCATCTAAAATGCAAATTAAAGAAACTTCAGGAATATCTAGTCCTTCTCTTAATAAATTGATTCCGATTAAAACATCGTATTTACCTTTTCGCAGTTGATAGATGATCTCGCCACGTTCAAGTGTCTTGGTTTCGTTATGCAAATAGGCGACTTTAAAACCTCTTTCTTTTAGAAAACTCGTCAAATCTTCGGCCATCCTAATCGTCAAAGTGATAATCATCACTCTTTCATTAACCGCGGTTCTTTTTTTAATTTCTGAAATCAAATCATCAATTTGCCCTAGGGTTTTCCTTACTTCCACTCGTGGATCTAATAACCCTGTTGGACGAATGATTTGCTCGGTGAAATATTGGTTTGCTCTTTCTAACTCATAATCTCCTGGTGTTGCAGAGGTACAAATGGTCTGAGGCATCACCGATTCGAATTCGGGAAAATTTAAAGGTCTATTGTCTAAAGCTGAAGGGAGTCTAAAACCGTATTCAACAAGAGTTAGTTTTCGTGAACGGTCTCCGTTATACATTCCTCTTATTTGAGGGAAAGTTGCATGAGATTCGTCGATGAATAAAAGAAAATCTTTTGGAAAATAATCTAAAAGGCAAAACGGTCTCACGCCGGGTTTTCTTTTATCGATATGTCGAGAATAATTTTCAATTCCCGGACACATTCCAAATTCTTGCATTGACTCTATGTCTTGATTAGTCCTAATTTCGAGTCTTTCGACTTCTAATAACTTTCCTTCGTTTTTGAAATATTCTAATCGTTCATCGAGTTCTTCTTTAATGGTCACACAAGCTTCTTTGATTCTCTCGTGTGTTGAAGCGTGATCGTAGGCTGGATAAATTGGATAAGTTTGATAAGTGTGTTTCACTTCTCCTGTTAAAATGTCTATTTCATAGATCTTCTCAATTTCATCTCCGAACGTGTCGATGCGAATAGAGGTTTGAAGTTGTCCACCACTTGCCGGAACTAATTCAATGATATCACCTTGAACACGAAAAGAACCAGGCGCTAATTCGAGGTTATTTCTTTTATATTGAGCATCGATTAAAGATTTAAAAAAATCTCTTCGATTTAGTGTTTCACCTACTCTGATATCAAAGACAAGTCTTCGATATTCATCTGGATCAGTAAGTCCATAAATCGACGCAACCGAAGCGACGATAATCGTATCTTTTCTTTCTAAAATCGAATTGATTGCCGAAGTTCTCAGCATCTCAATTTCTTCATTCATCACAGC
>JBAYST010000030.1:0-11848 GCA_041676005.1 Bacilli bacterium
AATCGTTTTCATGTTAAGGCATGTGTTAGCTGCTTTAGCTAAAGTCGCAGCATCGAAAATTTTATCTGCAGGAGCAACTGCATAAACAATTCCAGGAACGGGTGTTTTCATATTCGCGATTATCTCGTTAACGAGTGTATATTCTTCGAAATCATCTTTTAAGAAATCATCAGCTAGAGCATTATCAGCTCCATATTCTTTAAGAATAGTCGCAGCTTCAAATGTTCTAATTCCTGAACTCTTGGATTTAAAATAACTAGAATCTAAAAAGATTCCTGAAAGCATGATGGTCGCATAAATATTTGGCATCGTAATTTTTGGATTAACCGAAGCATAGCGAATGAACTCGGCGACCAATTCGCTAGAAGAACACGCCGATGAATCAATATGATTAAAGACCGGCGAATCAATATATTCTTCAGCTCGTCGGTGATGGTCTATAACAACGATTTTACTAGTATTTTCTAATAGACGAGGGGCCATTGTCATAGAAGGAATATGCACATCCACGACCACCAAAAGAGTATTTGGTCTAATTTTATCAGCGGCATCTTTTGGACTGATGATTAACTTTTCAAGTTCATCACGAGAAAAGGAAGATGTGAGTGCTGAGCGTGTTTTATATTCAGTTAACTTAAAATCGACCACGATTTGCGAGGGTTTTTCAAGATAATTACAAATCGCTTTGATTCCTAAGCAGGCTCCTAAAGCGTCCATGTCCATCATCGTATGACCCATTATTAAAATGTTTGAAGATGATTTTATCAAGCTGATCAGCGAATCTGCTAAGACACGAATTTTCACTCGGTTTCTTTTTTCTTGAGCCCCGGTTTTACCGCCAATAAATTCCATATCGCTTCCATACTTGGAAATGACAACTTGATCTCCACCTCGCGACATCGCAATTGCAATTGCTTCTCCGGCTAAATCATTGAGTTTGATAACATCTGGAAAATCATAAGCGATACCAATAGAAATCGTCAGGGGAATTTCATCTCCTTCTCCGAGCTCTCGCACTTTGTTAATAAGAGAGAAATTGTCTGCTCTCATTTTTTCTAAAGTTTCAAAATTGGAAAGAAGGAAATACATATCGTTGCGATATCTTCGAAGAAGAATTCCGAAATCTTTCGCGTATTGGAAAATCTCGTTTTTAACTTTTGAAACTAAATCATTCGAATCTTCTTCGTTTTTGACGACATCGATATAATTATCGATTGTAATCGTTCCGACAACAGGTGCTTGTTCTTTTGAATAATTAGAAATGGTTTCAAAATCTGTCGTATCTTTAAAAATATATAGTCCGGCTTCGGTAAGTAATTTGACTTCGTAGTTACGAGAATTTATTTCAATTTTTACAACCGCAGCTTCATCAGAAGAATCGCTGAGATGAAACAATTCTGGTTGCCAATCTAAGATATTTAAATCGACAATATCGATGTGTCTATTTTTAAATAACTCGTTAGTCCATAAAACAATGTTGTTCTCATCGACCACAACAAGTCCGAGCATTGCAAAATTATAAACTTCCTGAACATCAGAACCGATAACGTCAGCAGCTTTGAGATTTGTCTGTTGTCGAATTGACGAGACACTTGAAACAGTTGCCCAAACAAAAATGACATCAATGACAATAATTGCAAGTGCAGCAATGATTACATAAAGTGGTTCAACGATGACTTGAAAATCAAATTCGTTTAAAAAATAAAAAATCGAAAATAGAATAACCCCAATTATCTGGATGAGAATGAGGATAAACGCTGTAGTTCGAATTCTTTTGATAGCAGTTCTCATAATTAAACCTCTGTTCTTATATTATAGTTAGATTTAGAAATAATAAAAACCTTATCGCAATAAATTGCGACTTCACCTTTAGATAACCAAATAGTTTTTGGAATTGAGTTTTTGAAAGCTATAGCATAGCTATAGAATTTGATTTTATAATAAAATCAAAAAAGGCCCGACAATCAGGCCTTATAGATTTAGTTTTGATTGATCACGCTTAGTCTGCGACAAATGGAAGAAGCGCCATAAAGCGAGCGTTTTTAATTGCTCTAGCTAATTCGCGTTGATGTTTGGCGCAAGTTCCCGTAGCAAAACGTGGTGAAATTTTGCCAGTAGGCGCAATGAACATTTTAAGCATTTCAACATCTTTGTAGTCGATGATTTTGATGTTATTTTTCTTAAAATAGCAAAACTTTTTGTGTGGTCTTACTTTTTTATATGCCATATGATTTTCCTTTCTTAAAATGGAAGATCGTCATCGGGAATATCGATGGAATCTAAATTTTTGCCACTTTCGGCAACATCATCAAAAGTTGGAGTCTCAGAAACGTTTTCACTATTTCCGGCTGCTTTTGGCTCGAGGAATTGAACAGAATCGCAAACGATTTCAATCACATTTCCTTTTGTTCCATCTTTCCGATCAAACGACCTTTGGTTTAATCGTCCTTCAATTCCGACGAGCATCCCTTTACGGGCGAATTTGCTCACGGTATCTGCTAATTGCATCCATGTAACACATGGAAGAAAACTAGCGGTTCGATTGCCATCGGGTCCTTTTAACCTATTATCGACAGCGATCGTGAAAGTGCAAACTGCATTTCCTGTTGTTGTTTTTCTTAATTCTGGGTCTCTAACGAGACGTCCTACCAAAACTACACGATTAATCACGGATAAATCCTCCTTCTTATTCGCGAGCGACGACAATCAAATGTCTTAGAACGAGCGGACTAATTTTTACCAAACGGTCAAATTCGCTTGTTGCTGCATTGTCTGCACTGATTTTAATGACGACATAATAGCCTTTAACTTCATCCTTAATTGGATAAGCTAAATCGCGTAAGCCCATCGATTCGTCGACGTTGAGAATCTTACCACCATTATCGATGATGATTTTGTTGACCTTTTCGATTGCTTCTTTACGACCGGCTTCGTCTAAGTCGGCTCTTAAAATGTACATGACTTCGTAATTGCGCATATATACACCTCCCTATGGTCTTCTGGCTATTCAATGGTGAATAGCAGAGAGAAACGCCACGCTCTCGCGTAGCATTGGTATTATACATAACTAGTACTTATAAGTAAAGCACGCATACGAATGAAAAATCACCCACATTACTTGTAGGTGACTTTAAGTATTTTACTAATTTTTACCGGTCTTTCATCGTCGGGAACAAAATCACTTCACGAATTGAAGATTGATTAGCTAAAATCATCACCAGGCGATCGATTCCAATTCCGATTCCTCCAGCAGGAGGCATTCCGTATTCCAAGGCTTCGATAAAATCGATATCCATCTCATTAGCTTCTTCGTCTCCAAGAGCTTTAGCTTTTAATTGCTCTTCAAACCGTTCTTTTTGATCGAGTGGATCATTGAGCTCTGTATAAGCGTTTGCAAGTTCTTTTCCATTGACAAAAAGTTCAAAACGTTCAGTGAATCGCGGGTCTTTTCCTTTTTTGGTCAGTGGCGAAGTTTCAATTGGATAGGAATGAATAAAAGTCGGTTGAATCAAACTGTCTTCACAGAAGGCCTCAAAAAATTCATTGATCACATACCCGACAGAATTTTTAAATTTGTCGAGTTTGATGTGATGCTTTTCAGCGAGTTCTTTTGCTTCTTCAAAGGTCATTGGAAGGGAAAAATCAATTCCGGTTTTTTCTTTGATTATTTCGACCATGGAAATCCATCTAAATGGTTTGCCAAAATCAATTTCTTTTCCTTGATGATTGACCACCGCTGAACCGGTTGTTTCTTTAGCGATTTTACGAATCATTTTTTCAGCGAGTTTGCGCATTGATTGTAAATCACCATACGCTTGGTAAGCTTCTACGGTCGTGAATTCTGGATTATGGGAAGAGTCCATTCCCTCGTTTCTAAATAGACGACCAATCTCATAGACTCTTTCTAATCCACCAACCAGTAATCTTTTCAAAGGAAGTTCGGTTGCGATTCGCAAATAAAAATCCTTATCTAACGCATTGTGATGAGTGACAAAAGGCCGAGCATTAGCTCCTCCTAAAATTGAGGATAAAACCGAAGTTTCCACTTCAATAAACCCTTCTTTATCAAGGTAGTTTTGCATCGCTCTAATGATTCGCGGTCTTAAAAGTGCAACGCGTTTAGCCTCCTCGTTCATTATCAAATCGACATAACGTCGGCGATATCTTTCCTCAACATCAGTCAAACCATGAAATTTTTCAGGAAGTGGTCTTAAAGCTTTAGATAAATGTGTGTATTTATGAGCCTTAATCGTCAACTCACCGGTTCTAGTCGTCATAAGACGTCCTTTGATTCCGATGATGTCACCGATATCCGCTAATTTAAAAGTTTCGTATGCTTTTTCACCAACATCGTTAATTCCGATATAACATTGCATGTTTCCAGATCGGTCTTGGAGATTGACAAAAGATGCTTTACCCATTCTTCGAATTGCCATAATTCTTCCGGCGATTGAAACATCGAGTTTCATTCGATCGATTGCTTTTGGAGTTTTGTTTTTTGCTAATGTCTTAATTTCTTCAGCGTGATGAGTGACTTTATAGGCTTGACCAAAAGGGTCGATTCCCTTAGTCCGGTATTTAGGAAGTTTCTCTCGTCTTGCGATTTGTTGATCGTTTAATGAAATTTCGTTATCCATGTTGTCACCTCTCGTACGCTTTTAATTATACGTGTTCACTTTCACTTATCTAGTGAAATCGTATTTAAAGCCTCGTTTATTATGCTTGTCAGTTCATCGTATGATGTGAGCGATGTTGCGATTGCTGTTTTAATTTTTTTGCTATTTGCAAAGCCATTAAAAAATTTGGGTCCGATTGAGCGATAGATTCTCATTGCAGTTTCTTCACCTTTTTCTATAATCATTTCTTTGGCGAGTTCTAAAGCGAATTCTGCTTGTTCTTTTAAAGTTGCATCAGGAAGACGCTTTCCGCTTTTATAATATTCATGAATTTGAGCAATCAATTTCGGATTGCCAACTCCACCACGTGCAACCATAACTCCGCTAGCAGAAGTTAATTCAATTGCAGTGATGGCATCATCTAAAGTATAAATGTCACCAGAAACAATTAGCGGGACATTCATTTTTTTTCCCAATCCTGCAAGTAAATCCCATTTAGGTTTTCCACTATAAAGTTGCTTGGTGGTCCGAGCGTGAATGCCGATCATACTCACCCCGGCCTTTTCGAGTTCGGAAATAACTTCTAAAAAGTTCAAGTGTTTATCATCGATTCCGAGTCTGATTTTAGCAGTCACCGGGACTGGAGAAGCAGCGACTAATTTCTGCATCATTTCACCTAATTTTTGAGGGTTTTTTAAAAGTGCTGAACCCGCTCCAGTTTTGGTTACTTTAGGCACTGGGCAACCAAGATTAATATCAATAAAATCATAATTTTGTGCTGTTTTTGCAACAATTTCAATTGCCTTTGCAAGGTTTTCGACTTTTGAACCGAATAATTGAATTCCCACTGGTCTTTCTTCTTTTGTGGTTTTAAGGTATTCAATTGTCTGTTCGTTTCCATAGATCAAACCGCAGTCGCTGATCATCTCGGTGACGCTGATATCGACTCCAAATTTTTTCATGAAATTTCGATAACTACAAAAAGTTACTCCTGCCATTGGAGCAAGCATTACAGGACCCTTAATTTTCAATTTTCCAATTTTGTATTCCATAACAAGAAAAAGGGAAGGTCACCCTTCCCCTAATGATTATTTTTTCTCAGTCGTCTTTGTTTTTTTAACTTTGACAGGAGTTACGACTTCTGCATCAATTGGTGCTTCTACCACAATTGGTGTTTCTTCAGCGGCTGGAGTTTTAACCTTTACTCGTTTAGAAGGAAGTTTTCGCTCTGTGAGCAAGGTTTCAATTTCTTCAGCGGTAATCGTCTCGTTTTCTAATAATGTATTAGCAATTAAAACGACATCGTCACGATGAGCTTCGAGAATTCGTCGCGCTTCTTTATGTGCGCTATCGATAATTTTTCTGATTTCTTTATCGATTTCAAAAGCGATTTCAGTCGAGAAATTCTTTTGGCTGGAAGTGTAATCTCTTCCGAGAAACACTGAACCTGTATCTTTTTCATACTGAATCGGTCCTAAAGAAGACATTCCTAATTCAGTGACCATCATTCGCGCAATTCTAGTTGCTACTTCAATATCGTTTTGAGCTCCTGTAGAAATGTCATCAAAGAAAATTTCTTCTGATGTTCTTCCGGCTAGGTAGCCAACAATTCGGGCTTCAAGTTCTTTTTTGGTCAATAAGAAGCGATCATCTTCAGGAGTCATCAAGACATGGCCACCTGTATATCCACGAGGGATGATAGTGATTTTTTGAACTTTGTCTGAATGTGGTGAAAATAATCCCACCACAGCATGACCGGCTTCATGGAACGCAATTGCCTTTCTTTCATGTTCGTTCATAGAACGAGAACTTTTCGCAGGACCGGAAATTCTTCGATCGATAGCTTCGTCAATATCTTCTAAACAAACCGCTGGGGCATTACGTCGCACAGCGAGAATTGCAGCTTCGTTTAAAACGTTTTCTAAATCCGCTCCAGAAAACCCAACAGTTCTTTTGGCGATTGCACTAAAATCAACGCTAGCATCGATAGTTTTATTGCGAGCGTGAACTTTCATAATCGCTTCTCGACCATGTCTATCTGGTAAAGAAACGGTAATTTTACGATCGAACCGGCCCGCTCTTAAAAGTGCAGGATCTAAGACGTCATCTCTATTGGTCGCAGCGATGACAATAATGCCTGCGTTATCAGAAAAGCCATCCATTTCTACGAGGAGTTGATTTAAAGTTTGCTCACGTTCATCGTTTCCACCACCGAGTCCGGCGCCTCTTTGACGTCCGACCGCATCGATTTCATCAATAAAAATCAAACACGGTGCATTTTCTTTTGCAACCTTGAACATATCTCTAACTCTTCCAGCTCCAACGCCGACAAACATTTCGACAAAATCTGAACCTGAAATTGAATAAAATGGAACTCCTGCTTCTCCAGCGACTGCTTTTGCAAGCAGGGTTTTTCCAGAACCTGGAGGCCCGACCAACAAGACTCCTTTAGGAAGTTTTGCACCGAATTTTGCAAACCTTTTCGGTTCTTTTAGATAAAGAACTAATTCTTCCATTTCGAGTTTTTCTTCATCGCAACCAGCGACATCATCAAAGTTTATTTTTGAACGAGTTTCGCGTCTTGCTCGAGATTTATTAAATTCAAGCGCTTTGTTATTTGTTCCTGCGATGCTTTTTGAGAATCTTGAAAACAAGAGAATCGCTATTCCAATCGTCACTACTCCTAAAATAATTGTCGGTCCCCATGTATCCCAGAAACTTGTGACATAAATGTCAACAACAGTCACTTTAGTGTGAAAGTTTGTCAAATCACTAATCGAGGTTAAAGTAACATCGAGTGTCTCACCTGGAGCACCATCTTTTGCGACTTCAGTGATCCAAATTGGGTTTGAATATTCTCCCCAAGTTAAAGTGACAATAAATTCTTTTTCTTTAGCAGTATCAGGTGTTGCACTGTATTCTTTGTATTTGCCTTCTAAAATAACGACGGTTTGCGCTTTAGGAGTGACTTGAACTTCGCTCACTCGATCGTTGACTAAAACGGTAACATATTGTTCCGCGGTCAAAACTTCAGCTTTTGAACCACCGCCGAGTATGAGCCAGATAAATGCTCCAATAATACCGATTACTAGAACAAACGAAAGGAGAAAACTCCATTGATTTCTTTTTTGGGGTTGTTGAACTTCTGCCATATATACCTCCCGTGATAAACATTTGAATTGATAAATATATTTATCCGCGTAAATGCTAAACCAATTATATAGAAATTATGCTTATTTTCAAACAAATTACTTTTTTACGTAGAAATTTAAACCTTTTGTCATTTTGAATTCCTTCCGGTAACGAGGAATATAAATGATTGTATTGTCTTTATTGACAATAACTGGCCATCTTTTACGTAAAGAAGCAGGCATTTTCCAGTCGATAAAGAGCCTTCTAACTTCGACTTGATAACTGTTGATGACCATCACATCGCTTTTGAGTGCATTCCTGATTGTCAGCGGGTAATCTTCTTCTCTTACATTTCTATTAGAAGCATCGATAGTAAAATCTAAATAAAAATATTTATTATCGAGAACTTTAGGTTTTTCTAATTTGTACTCAAAAACATAATTTTCTTCACCATTATGAAAAGTGATAAAGTCGTATTCTTTGATAAAAATCAATTTCGGATTAATTTTTAAAGACACATTTGGTTTAGGGCTATTTAAAATCTTTTTTATTTCTTTACTTAAAGATGCACTGATAGAAGCGTCTTCTTGAATTCTTCTAGCCATAAGCACTAACGCTCTTTGCAATTCGTCTTCAGCCAAAGACAAAAGAACATTTTTTGAACTGAGATCGACTTTTGCTAATTTCTTATAGATCTCTCCAATCATAAGATTTAATTCTCTCATTTTGTTGATCTCGGTTTGTCGTTCCCATGCGTTCATTTTTGAAACGATAGTGTGTCGAATCACATTTCGAGCGAAGGTGTTGGAAAAATTGCTTTGATCAATTGAATAAGGAACATTATTTGTTTGACAATATAATTCAAGATCTTTTTTGGAAAAATCTAAAAGAGGCCTTATGACGTTCATTTTAAAAATTCTGGTTTGTTCTTTGATACCGTAATATTCAACAAAGCCTCCACGTTGTCGTTGTAAGAAATAAGTTTCTAATGAATCATCTTGATGTTGGGCAACAAGAAGAGCTTCAACTTCGTTTTCATCATAGACTTCTTTGAAGAATTTATAACGGATTTGCCGAGCTTTTGCTTCAAAATTCGCATCTTTCTTTGGAACTTTAGCATATAAAATCTCAATTTGAATATCGCGCTCGGCACAATAATAATTGAGATCGAGAGTCTCTTGTTTTGCTTCTTTTCTCACTCCGTAATTAACGTGTGCAACAATAAAATTGAAGCCTTCTTTTTCGAGCATATCTAAAAGAGCCATCGAGTCCGGGCCATATGAGCAAGCGAGCAAATATCTTTTATTTTTATTGAGTTTTAACATTGGTATATTCCTCGCTCCAATTTATCAATCACTGTTCCACCAACTAAAATTTTCTTTCCTTCTTGTTTGATCGATGCTTCGATGATAAGAGTGGTGTTGCCCATATAAATTGTTAAGGTATCTCCATCTTTTATTTGCGAAGAAGGTTTAGCGATTTTATCGTTGATCAGAACATTACCGCTTTCGATAAACGATTTACTCAAAACTCGTCTTGCCACGAGGTTTACATATTTTAAATATAAATCCGCTCTCATCTTAATCCTCCTTCATTTTATTATTTGTTCTTACAACCTGTAAGAGAGATTTCAAAATATTTTCTAAATCGTTGACCCAGGAGTTTCTTTTTTCAAGTCTGATTTTAAATCTTTTTTGAACATAAGTGACTTTTGTATAACCAATAAATGGAATCAATGCTTCAAAAAGCATATTTCCAACTCCTCTTATTTGAAGATATTCTTCTCCTAAAACAATGTTGATGTAATTCTTATACACTTGAAGAACTTCTAACTTAGTTTTTTCTTTTAAAATATCGATTGAACGACGTTTGAATAAAAGCGTAACAGGTGGGGGAATTTTACCATATATATCTCTCATCTTTATTTCAATAATTGAAAGATCTTCTAAAGTTTTAGCACCTTCAATCGTCTGATATAACTCAATTTTATCCATTTCAGCAGCGTATTCACTTGGAATATAAGCATCGAATTCAAGATTTGTCGCTTGTTCAATTTTATTTTCTTCACTTTCACCGGTCATCTTTTCTTTTACCGCTTCATTTAAGAGTTTTATATACATATCTAGTCCGATAGAATCTATGAAACCAGCTTGTTCAGGACCAAGAATATCTCCTGCTCCACGTATCATCAAATCTCTTTGCGCTACTTTATAACCGCTTCCTAATGCAGTGAAATCTTTAATCGTCTGCAATCTTTTTTGAGCTTTTTCGGTTAAAACTTTATTTCCGTTATACATGAGATAAGCATAAGCAATTCGATCACTTCTACCGACTCTACCTTTGATTTGATAAAGCTGCGCTAAACCATAATGGTCAGAATCTTCTACAATGATCATGTTTGCATTAGGAATATCGATTCCGTTTTCAATAATCGATGTACAAACTAAAATATCTAATTCGTTATTTGTGTATTTAAGCATCGTCTCATCGACCGCATCTTTATCCATTTTCCCGTGTGCTATTCCAATTGTTGCCTGTGGCAACATTCTTTGCAATTTGTTTGCGGTTGCATATAATGTCGAAACTTTATTGTGAAGATAAAAGACTTGCCCGTTTCTTGCGAGTTCTCGTTCAATTAGTTCTTTAACGACTTCTCCTTTATAAGGAACGACATATGTTTGAACTGGAAATCGGTCTTCAGGAGCAGTATTGATAATTGACATACTTCTTACGCCGAGCAATGAAATTTGTAAAGTTCTCGGAATTGGAGTTGCGGTTAATGTCAAAACGTCAACGTTTGTTTTGAGTTCTTTTATCTTCTCTTTTTGTTCAACTCCGAATCTCTGCTCTTCGTCAATTATCAACAAACCCAAGTCATTGAATGAGATTTTTTTTGAGAGAAGTTTATGTGTTCCGATGGCTAAATGGTAAGAACCATCTTTAACTCCCTCGCGATATTTTCTTTCATCTTTTCCACTCACCAATCGAGAAAAAAGTGCGACTTTAATGTCAAACGCCTTAAATCTTTCTACAGCAGTTTCAAAATGTTGTCTTGCTAAAAGAGTGGTCGGGCATAAAATTGCCACTTGTTTACCGTTGTTGATCGCTTTAAATGCCGCTCGGAAAGCTACTTCTGTTTTCCCAAAACCGACATCACCACATAAAAGACGGTCCATCGGTATGTTTTTTTCCATATCGTCTTTGATTTCTTTCAAAGTTCGCTCTTGATCGTCGGTTAATTGATGAACAAAACGTCTTTCGAAATCAATTTGAAATTCATCGTCGGATTTAAATGCAAAACCTTTAATATTGTTTCTTTCGGTATATAGATACATCAGCCGTTCGGCGAGTTGATTTACTCTTTCTTTAATTCTTCGTTTTGTATTTTCCCAATCTTTAGAATGGAGGCGCGATAACCGTGGCGCATGGCCTTCTTTACCGATGTATTTTCTCACCAATTGGAATTGTTCTAATGGAACATATAAAAAGTCTGTTCCTGAATAAGCGATTTTAATGAAATCTTTATGGATATTTTCAATTTCTAAAGTTTCCAAAGAAATGAATTGCCCGATGCCTTGATATTCGTGAACAACATAATCCCCAGGCTCTAAATCCTCATAAGATTTTAAGATTGTTGCCTCTTTAAATTTATTAGTATAACGAACGCTTTTGGTCTTCGAATTGAACAACTCTTTATTCGATAAAATTGCCACCTTTTCATCTTCTAAAATCACTCCTTGTTCGAGGTTGAAAAAAGTGAGGGAAATATTACTGTTTTTAGGAAGCGTTAACCCATCGACTTTATCGAAAGAAATATTCTCATCGAGAAGCATTTTTTCACAGGCATTTAATTGCTCATAAGTCGATAACGAAATGATGATTTGATAAGCATCGTTCAAGTATGATCTTATAATGTTTAAAGTGTCTGCGAGTTTAGAGGCTAAAAACGGCACAGAACGGAAATTAAATTCGTGATTTTTAAATGATTTTTGCAGTGGATACGTACAAATCATGCGCGAATTGTTGATTTTTTGACTGATATCTTGATTTACCTCCAAACCAGGAATCATCCGATTTTCTGCAATTAAATCTTGAAAATA
>JBAYST010000031.1:0-10899 GCA_041676005.1 Bacilli bacterium
TCAATAACAAACTATATGCGACAAGAGATCTACCGGTGAAGACATATTATCTTGGCCCGGTGTTCAGATATGAAAGGCCACAAAGTGGTCGCTATCGACAATTTCACCAATTTGGAGTTGAATCGCTTGGTGTAAAAAATGTTTTAAGCGATGTTGAAACTGCGATTTTAGGTTATGTGATTTTAAGTGCTCTAGGACTTGAAAATGTCACCTTAAAAATCAACACTCTAGGAGATAAGGCGAGTCGGGACAATTACCGCCAAGCTTTAAAAGACTACTTCGCGCCAAAGCTTGAAAAAATGTGTGATGATTGTAAAGTTCGTTACGATGTTAATCCTTTGAGAATCTTGGATTGCAAAGTTCCTGAAGATCACGCCTTAGTTTTAAAGGCTCCGAAAATTGAAGATTATTTGAGCAAAGAAACAAAAGATAAGTTTTATGAAGTTGTGGACATTTTAAAAGAAACGGATGTGCCTTTTGAAATCGACTCAACTTTAGTCAGAGGTCTAGATTATTATTCTGAATTCGTCTATGAATATCACTACACTTCAAAAAAAGGTGTTGATTATGGAGCACTTGGAGCTGGTGGTCATTATGATGATTTGATCGAAGAACTCGGAGGTCCAAGACTTTCCGGTGTCGGGTTTTCTTTTGGTATTGAACGGATTTACGCGGTATTAAAAGATGATGGAATCTTTCAAGATCACAAGGAAGCAATTGATTTATACGTGATGCCGTTAGATGAAGAAGCGCGCGAATCCGCATTTTACCTGGCAAACGTTTTAAGAACTGCAGGATACAAAACCGAAATCAATCTTTCCGATACCAAAATCGGTGCGATGTTTAAAAAGGCTGAAAAGATTGGTGCTAAATTTGCGCTCATCATCGGAGAAAACGAAATCAATAATAAAACCGTTATCTTAAAAGATTTAAAAACCAAAGAGCAAGAAGAAGTTGATTTAAAAGTTTTGTTAGAAAAAATTGATAAAAATTTTGGAGAAAATTCTGAATGCAGCTGCCATCACCAAGATGAAGAAGGTTCGTGTCACTGTCATCACGATGATGAAGGAGAATAAGATTTATGAAAAGAACTTGTTTTAATACTGAATTAACACTTAAAGACGTTGGGAAAAACGTTTCTTTATTTGGTTGGGTCGCAAAGCGAAGAGATCTCGGTTCGATTATTTTTATCGATTTAAGAGATCGCTCCGGTATCATTCAAATCATCGCTAAAGAAAAAAGTGCGATTCCGGATATTCGTAATGAATACGTCCTTAAAGTTGAAGGAACAGTGGCAAAAAAAGATGTCCCGAATAAAAATTTAAAGACAGGTGAAATCGAAATTATCGCGAGTAAAGTCGAAGTGATTAACGAAGCGATTACGACTCCACTTATCATAGATGATAAAACTGACGCTTTAGAAGATATTCGTCTTAAGTATCGCTATTTAGATTTAAGACGGCCAGTCATGCAACATTACCTCGATATTCGTCACCAAATCAAAATGGTCGTTCATCGCTATTTAAGTGAACATAAATTCATTGAAGTTGAAACTCCAATTCTCACTTTATCAACTCCTGAAGGCGCGCGCGATTACTTGGTTCCATCTCGAATTCACCATGGCTCGTTTTATGCCTTACCGCAGTCTCCACAGATTTTTAAACAATTGTTGATGATTGGAGGCTTGGAAAGGTATTATCAAATCGCCCGTTGTTTCCGTGATGAAGACCTCAGGGCAGATCGTCAACCTGATTTCACCCAAATTGATATCGAAACATCTTTCCTAGATCAAGATCAGTTTTTAACTCTTCTAGAAGGTTTACTTAAAGAAATATTTAAAACTGTCGTCGATTATGATGTTTCTTTGCCGCTTCGTCGTCTGTCTTATCGTGAAGCACTTGAAACTTACGGAAGTGATAAACCAGATACGAGATTTGGCTTACATTTAAAAGACGCAAATGAATTATTCAAAGATATTCCATTTGAGCCATTTAAAGAAAGTGAAGATATAAGGGCATTGATCATTCCTGATGTTGCAGATTTGACCACGCGTAAAGTAATTGATGAACTCGGACTTGAGGCAAAAAAATTCAATCCACGCGCTTTTGTAATTTTAAAAGTTGAAAATAATATTTTAAGTGGAAGCATTGCTAAATTTCTTGATGAAGAAAAACAGAACAAGATCATTAAAGAATTACCTTTAAAAGATAATGATATCCTCATTCTTGCGAGTGGAAAAAAGCAAAGAATTCTTCCTTTACTCGGGGCACTCCGGATGAGTTATGGCAAAAAACTCAATCTGATCAAACCAGGAACATACGATTTGCTTTGGGTTATTGATTTCCCTTTGTTTGAAAAGGAAACTGAAAGCGAAAGGATTACTTCTTCTCATCATCCTTTCACACGTCCGAAAGATGAAGACCTAAAATATTTAAAAACCGATCCCTTAAAAGTTCTGAGCTATGCTTATGACATCGTGATCAACGGTTATGAAGCGGGGGGCGGGTCTTTAAGAATTTACGATCAGAAAATCCAAAGAGAAATATTTGAAGTTCTCGGCTTGTCTCAAGAAAACATTAAAAGAAAATTTGGATTCTTCATCGACGCTTTCCAATACGGAACGCCTCCGCATGCTGGTTTAGCATTTGGACTCGACCGTCTATCGATGATTTTAGGTGGAACAGAAAACATTCGTGACGTGATTGCTTTTCCTAAAAATCTCTCGGCAGTTTGTCCGATGACGATGGCTCCAGGAAGCGTTGATCAAGAACAACTCGATGAATTAGGTTTGAAAATTGTCAAATAAGATAATTACTAAATAATTACTAAATAATTACTAAATTAAGGAGAAATGAACAAATGGCAGAAAAAATTAACATTGAACAATTAGCGGTTGCGGCAATTAGATCGCTCTGTATCGATGGAATCAACAAAGCGAATTCTGGACATCCAGGAATGGCTTTAGGAAGCGCTCCAACTCTTTACACTTTATGGACAAGACATCTAAACGCAAATCCAAAAGACTCACATTGGATAAATCGAGATCGCTTTGTCTTATCCGCCGGTCATGCGAGTATGCTTTTATATACGATGCTCCACATCAGCGGATACGATTTATCACTCGATGAGTTAAAAGCTTTTAGACAACTCGGCTCGAAAACTCCAGGTCATCCTGAATATGGTCATACCGATGGAGTCGAAGCGACAACCGGTCCTTTAGGACAAGGAATCGCTCAAGCGGTTGGAATGGCGATGGCTGAACAAGCTTTAGCGGCCCAATATCTCGATGGAGAAAAACTCATCGACCATTACACTTATGTTCTTTCTGGTGATGGTTGCCTTCAAGAAGGACTTTCGCAAGAAGCGATCTCTTTAGCCGGTCATCAAAAATTAAATAAACTCATTTTATTCTATGATGCGAACCAAGTAACACTTGATGGCGGACTCGATTTGACTTTTTCAGAAGATGTCAAAACGCGGTTCATCGCTTCAGGGTGGAATGTTCTTGAAGTTTCAGACGGCAACGACATCGATGAAATCGATAAAGCGATCAAACAAGCAAAAAAGAGTAAAGATAAACCGACGATGATCATGATTCATACAGTGATTGGCTATGGTTCTTCAAAGCAAGGAACGAGCAAAGTTCATGGTTCTCCTTTAGGAATGGAAGATGGGAAAAAGACCAAGGTCGAAGCTTACGGTTTTGATCATGAAGAATTTCACGTTCCACTGGAAGTGTATAAACACTTTGAAGCAACTTTCGCAAAGCGCGGATTAAAACATTATGAAGCTTATCAAAAATTATTGACTAAATACCAAAAATCTCATGCGGTTGAATTTGCTAAATTCGCTGCTTTGACAAAAGGTGACGTCTCTCGTTATCTCCCAGAAGAAATTCCAGAATTTGTCAGTGGAACAAGTGAATCGACTCGAAATGCTTCAGGTAAAGCATTAAATGCTTATATGTTGGCTTTACCGAATCTAATCGGTGGTTCAGCTGATGTGGCAAGTAGCGTTATCACCAAAATTAATGGTGGGACAAACTTCGAACCCAATACTCGCTACGGGCATAATATCAACTGGGGAATTCGCGAATTTGCCATGGCGAGCGCGCAAAATGGGATGCTCCTTCACGGAGGACTTAAGACTTATGTCGGATGCTTTCTTGTCTTTGCTGATTATATGAAGTCTGCAATCCGCACTGCTTGTATTTCTAATCTACCTGCAATTTATTTATTCTCACACGATAGCATTGCTGTCGGTGAAGATGGACCAACCCATCAACCGATTGAACATTTAGCGATGCTTCGTTCACTGCCGAATATTCATGTTATCCGTCCATGTGATGAACGAGAGACTTTTAGCGCCTGGAAACTCGCTCTTAAGAGCGAAAAAACACCAACCGCATTAATTCTTTCTCGTCAAAACTTACCGCTTATCGAAGGTAGTAGTGATAAAGGTGTTGCTCATGGTGGCTACGTCATTTCTAAAGAAAAGAAAAATCCGCGCCTTCTTATCATCGCGACGGGAAGCGAAGTATCACTCGCCATTGCTGCGCAGAAGAAACTTCTTGAAGAAGGAATTGATGTTCGTGTCGTTTCAATGCCATCAATTGAAATCTTCAATGAACAAGAAGCTAAATACCGTGATGAAGTCTTAAATCTTCCTCACAAAAAAAGAGTGTCGCTTGAAATGCTTTCAACTTTTGGTTGGGCCCGACTTGCAAAACACAATTACGGAATCGATACCTTTGGAGCTTCTGCACCTGCAAAGGACACGATGGCACATTTTGGTTTCACGCTTGATAAATTCGTTGAATTCATCAAAGGAATTCTATAATTCGATCCAGTGATAAAAGCGGTGGCTCGGCTACCGCTTTTTGTTTACCTAAAACAATAAAGTCTTTTCAAATGTCTTTTCTTTTATTGATAAAAACACTTGAGGCTTCGTGGTGATTGAGATTGTTGACTTCTTTTCACTTTGGTCCTAAGAAAATTAAAAAAGTTTATTAGTTTGCATGATTAGTATATCTAAAATATAATAATCACGAGGTGAATATCGATGGCAGATTATATTTATATCGACAACTTAGCAAAAAAAGGAAAGATTGGAATTTCTCGTTTGGTCTTTGAAGAAATTGTTTCAGAGGCAATCAGAGATTTACCAAACGTTGAAGAATCTTCAAAGAGACTTTTTAAAGGTCTAAAATTTTCATTGAATCGTCCGGTTCGCGCGACGATTAGAAATGGTGTTGCTCATATTTGGGTCGCTCTTGAAATCAAAAAGGGTATCGATGAGAAGCAACTTCTCGATCAACTCGATAAAAATATTCACGCTGCTTTAAACGAAGTCACAGAACAAGTTCCTTATGATGTCGAGTTTAAAATCGAGAAACGTTACTAACGGTGTGATGAAAAAAACAAGAATTAAAAAACAAAAGAAACCACTGACGTATGTCGAAGCCCATAACAAAGCGTATTGGGCTTTTCATAAATCCTCAAGGATTTTGCTTTGGGCTGGCATTTTAAATATCGCTGGTTTATTAATCGGATTAATCCAAGCTTATTCTGAACCAATTTATATCGCCGACTACATCGAAGGCAGTATTTTATTCACTGCACTAGGTGGGAAGACGACTTTAAATTTTTCACTTGGCTTTGCGATGAGTGCATTCTTTTCTCGTCTAATCGAACTCGCCGCCTTACCGATCGCTGGTTTTATCGTTTTGATTGTCATCATCTCGATTATTTTTTCTGCCTTAGGTGTGTTTTTAGGAGTTTTTTCTGCTCAAGGGAAAAAGTGGGCACTTTTCACTGGTTTTGGATTTTATCTTCTAGATACCGCTTTTATCGTCGGATGTTATTTAATCGGTGAGCCAGTTTCTTTTTTGTGGATCTTCATCGGAGTTCACTTCATCGTTCTTGGATTTTTATGCGTTGCGATTTTTCAATACTATCATCTCCACACGATTGAAAAAGTTTATCATTCGGGAGATAAAGGAGATAAACAATGACTTTATCACGAAACAAAGCACAAGAAATGGCGATGAATATTATCTATCAAGCACTTTTATATCAAAATATGGGTGAAGATTTTGATATCAAAGAATTAATCGCTTCAAATTTTGAGCTTCCGTTTGAAGAAGTCGACCTTTACGTTCGTCAAATCGTCGTCAGTGCGATTTTACATAAAGACGAAGCGATTGAAGTCTTTTCTAAAAACATGACGACCTGGAAATTTTCTCGTCTTGCCTTATTGATGCAATCCATCATGTTATTGAGCTATGCTCACTATTATCACATCAAAGATGTCGACAAAGGAGTCGTCATCGATGTCGCGATCAATTTAGCAAAAAAATATCTCGGAGCAAATGATTATAAATTCGTCAATGGAATTTTGGAGAACACACTTAAATGATGGATGTCGATATTACTGTGACTGTTTCTAAACTCAACGACTACATCAAGAAATTGATTGAAAACGATGAGGCGCTCCGTTATGTCTATGTTCACGGAGAAATTTCAAATTGGAAAATCGCCTCTAATGGCCATGCTTATTTTTCGTTAAAAGATGATAACAGTATGATCGGCGCGGTTCTTTTTGCCGACTATTTAAAAAAACTCAGTTTCACCCCAAAAGACGGCGATGAAGTAAAAGCTCTTTGCAGCGTCACCTTATATGCTCCAAGAGGAACATATAGTCTAAGAGTCTACGAGATGAGTCTTAAAGGAGAAGGGCAAATCCTCCTCGAACTTGAAAAACTGAAAAAGCAGCTGCAACAAGAAGGTTTGTTCGACATTTCAAAAAAACGGCGGATAAATATTTATCCGACCGCTATCGGAGTGATCACCGCTTTACATTCAGCAGCCCAAAAAGATATCGTCACTAATTTAAAGCGAAGATATCCGATAGCTGACATTTATGTTTTCCCAAGTGCGGTTCAAGGAGATAACGCGGCTAAAGAACTTTATGAAGCATTCATGCTTTCACAACAATACCCTCTTGATACATTGATCATCGGACGAGGGGGAGGAACAAGTGAAGACCTTTCGGCTTTTAATGATGAAAAATTGGTCAGAGCCGTTGCTAATAGCAAAATGCCGATTATATCGGCAGTTGGACACGAAATCGATACAACTCTTCTCGATTTAGTCGCGGATAAAAGAGCGAGCACGCCTACAGGAGCGGCTGAACTAGCAACCGTCGATCAAAGAGAAATCGAGCAAAGATTGAGCGATGTCATTGAAAGTCTGAAGACAAACCTTCAAAATAACGTTGGAGATCTCATCGAAACAGTTTCTTCTTATAAAGAAAGCCTAATTGAAGAAATTGATGATATGATTAGCAATAAACAAAACATCATTCTCTTAAAAAAAGAAAGATTCAATTCGTTGTCGCCCTTAGGAATATTATCGCGCGGTTATTCGATCACCATGAATCAAGATAACAAAGTTATCAGTTCAATTGATAAAATTACCGAAGGAGAAGAAATCATCACTTTGTTGAGCGATGGGCAAATCACTTCGCAAGTCAAACACAAGAAGGAGCGGAAATAAATGGAAAACAAAGAAAAGAAAAATAGTTTCGAAGAAAGACTAACTAAGCTCGATCAGATTGCCACGAAGATCGAAGGGAAAGCTCTTCCTCTTGATGAAGCGATAAAACTATATGAAGAGGGATTAGCAATCGTCACCTCTTTAGAAAAGGAATTAGAACTTGCAAAAGAGAAAGTCGAAAAGGTAATTACAAAGTAAAATAAAATATTTAGTAATTATTTAGTATAAAATTAGTAGTATGAAAAGAAAAGAATTACAACGAATTAACCTCGCCGAGATTAAAAATCCGGATTTTCTGAAGACTTTAAACGACCAAGAATTGGAACTTCTTGGTAAAGATATCCGTGAATACATCTTAGATGTCACTTCGAAAAATGGTGGCCATCTTTCAAGCAATCTCGGTTCAAGTGATCTCACAATCGCGATGTGTAAAGCTTTTAACTTCCCAGAGGATAAACTTCTTTTCGATGTCGGACATCAAGCTTATACCTATAAGGTATTGACAGGTCGAAGGTTAGAGAATTTAAGACAAAAAGATGGTCCTAGTGGTTATCAAAGAAGATCTGAATCTCCTTATGATCAATTTGAAGCAGGACATAGTTCGACTTCTCTGAGTGCGGCTAACGGGATGGCGCTTGCTCGCGATTTAAAAGGCGAAAAATATGAAGTCGTCGCTTTTATCGGCGATGCTTCGATTGTCAATGGTCTCGCTTTTGAAGGTTTGAACAATATTGCCGCCGCTGATCATAAAGTGATTATCGTTTTAAACGATAACGATATGTCAATTTCTAAACCGGTTGGAGGAATGGGAAACTTTTTTAGAGCTATCTCTACATCATCGCTTTATTTATCCACGAAACGAAACTATAAGAAAATGATGATGAAGACAAGAATCGGTGGCAAACTTTACAATCAAGCACTTCGTTTTAAAAATAAAGTGAAACATTTTTTGATTCCAACGACGCTTTTCGATAATTTAGGTTATACCTATATCGGGCCGATCAGCGGTCATAATTTCTCACAGATGGCGCAAGCCTTTAAACGTGCGAAAAAATCAAATCGTTCTGTTGTCATTCATGTCAGAACAAAAAAAGGCTTTGGCTACGATTCAGCAGAGCTTGACAAAGTCGGGAAGTGGCACGGAGTTTCTCCTTTTGATATTGATTCTGGTGAAGAATTAAAATGCGCAAAAACGATTTCTTGGTCTGAATTTTATGCAAAACAAATCGAAGAATCGATGGAAAATAATCCGCAACTGGTCGTTGTCACACCAGCGACTATTCGTGGGTCTTCTTTAGAAGAGGTATGGAAACATTATCCTCAGCGGACAATCGATGTCGGCATCGCCGAAGAACATGCTCTGACGATGGCTAGTGGCCTAGCGCTTAATGAAATGCATCCAATTGTTTCGATTTATTCGACTTTCTTGCAAAGGGCGTATGATCAAATCTCCCATGATTTAGCGAGAATGAACCTCGACGCAACACTTCTCATCGATCGGGCCGGCTTTGTTGGAAGTGACGGAAAGACTCACCAAGGAATTTATGATGAATCATTCCTTTTAGGAATTCCGAATGTCACTTTGACAATGGCCTCAACACCTGAAATCGGTAAAGCGCTTTATGCTAAATCGATTGAAAAAGGACATGGAGTATTTGGAATCAGATATCCGCGTGAATGCGTAATCGAAAGCGAAGAAAAAGAAAACATCAAGGACTTACCTATAGGTAAATGGCTAAAACTCAAAGAAGGCGGAGAAATTGCTCTAGTCGGTGTCGGGCCAAAAGTCCGCGAACTTTTAGATTTACTCAAAGAAAGAAAAATCCAAGCGACGCTTTATGATGCCGTTTATCTATCTCCTTTAGATGAAGGAGTCATCGCTGAACTTCTAAAGTTTAAAAAAGTCATCATTTATGATGCTTATTCGACGATTCATGGATTTACGAGTTTATTGGCGATGCGTTTAGGTCAATTAGGATATAAAGGCGAATTGATCATCAAAGCGATTCCAGTTGAATTCATCGCGCATGCCTCAATTGATGAGCAAGAAAAGGAATACGGTTTAAGCGCTTTGCAAATCGCTGAACTGTTCTAAATAATTTTTCTAAAAACAGAAAATAGTAGATTATGGTTAACATAATCTTTTTTTCATTATACAATAATGATAGATGAGTAAAATTATTGTTCACATCGATTTAAACGCTTTCTTCGTTCGTTGTGAAGAAATTAAAGATCCGACTTTAGAAGGTAAACCTGTCGCCGTCGGAAGAATTGGCCGTTCGGGAATTGTTTCAACGTGCTCGTATGAAGCGCGCAAGTTCGGAGTTCATTCTGGGATGCCGATGTTCAAAGCCCTTGCTTTATGTAAAGACCTAATCGTCAAGCAAGTCGATTTTAACTTTTATAGCGTCCTCTCACGTGAATTTATGATGTTTGTGAGAACTTATACCAAAAAGATGGAAATCGCCTCTGTTGATGAGTGTTACGCCGATTTTAGCGAGGTTCTCAGTGGAGTGAAGGACCCAATTGGTTACTTTAGGAAGTTTCAGGCAGAATTATTTAAAAAAACTAAACTTTTTTGCTCGATTGGAATTGCTCCGAGTAAATTTTTAGCTAAGATGGGCTCGGACTTAAAAAAACCAAATGGAATCACGATTATTCGCAATCGTGACATTCCACAAAAACTCTACGGTCTAGCAATTGACAAGATGTATGGGGTCGGAGCGAAAACCGGACCGCGTTTAAAAAGTGTCGGAGTGAAGACAATCGGAGATTTGGCTAGAGAGTTAAATGATGAAAATCCAAAAGTGATCGATATTTTAGGAAAATTTCACGTCGTTTTAAAAAGTTGGTTAAATGGTCAAGGCTCTGATGTGGTCGAAGAAGAACAAGACGATCCTAAATCGATTGGCAATAGCACAACCTTTCCCCATGACACGAATAATTTCGAAGAAATCAAACATTTTTTTGAGATCTTAGCAAAAGAAGTGAGTCAAAGAGCAAAAAAAGAAGGGAAACTCGGGACGACGATTCAAATCGTGATGCGAGATGCTTATTTTAAAAATCATAATAAATCGACAACCTTTTCTCCTCCGACGAATGATTTTCAGACAATTTTTGAAAGATCTCTCAAATTATTTGATAAGAATTACGATGGAAAACCACTTCGTCTAGTCGGAATCACTTTGCAAAACTTGATGAATCAAGACGAAGTGACGATCCAGATGACTTTTGATGATTTTCAAAAGCATGAGCAAGAATCAGTGACCAAACTTCTGATCAATGAATTGAATCGGAAGATGGATAAACCGCTTTTAAAAAGAGCCTCAGACATCGAAAAGAA
>JBAYST010000032.1:0-10148 GCA_041676005.1 Bacilli bacterium
CCAGATGAATTATTCCATATGCAATCGACCCAATCAGGAAAATCGATAAAAGGATTACGATTTTTTTGAAAATTGCGATAAATGAGATTGTTACGGTGAATTTCATAATCATCGACAGGATCTGATCTGTGCCATGCTAAAAGAGTATTTAAGGAAGCGTAACTTGCAGGAGTAGTATCACTACTGCTAATAGCTGTTCCATCAGTAACGTAATTTTCATCTAAAATTAAATAAGGTTCAAAATCCGAAATTGCTCCACTAATTCCAGCATAGTTATTATATCTTGCCACCATATATAAACATGCTCGAGCAATATCACCTTTATCGGAATCTTGGGGTTCGAAAACTTTTTGGGATCCACTAACCCCAGGATTGGTACCGCGTATATTGTCATGAATTCCGTCTCGAAGTTCTTGCGTGTCAATATCTGTGACATTTCCATAAGCGTAATTATTGTGATGAACTTGATTGACACGTGCATCAGCGATTACTAAATGATGAATATCAGTACCAGCGGGGCCTGATGCTCCTTTGTCAGCTTTAAATCCTCTTGATTGTGGCCAGATGTGTTCTCTATTTAAAGCATTATAAACGTCGGTGTGAGAACTCGAAATCTTCATATTGTGTGTATCATTATCATTACGATAAAGAACATGTATGTAAGGGTCGTCATTATTATTGTTGTAACCAGTAACTATACCTGTTGAAGCATTATAAGTTCCTGCGATACCAGAAGCAGGAGAACGCGTCCAATTTCGCTCGGTAATTTTTGCAGATTTCCAAACATTATCGTAACTAAGGTATTTCATATCATTATATAAAATAGGCTTAAGGTTTTTTAAAAGGTTCGTGCCTTTTCTTTCATTCACCGCTAAAGAATCAATTGAGGAATAATATGATCGAACCTCACTTTCGGTATTATCATTCAAATTCAATGTCGTAGGAATAGAAGTTGAAGAAGGCGGGGCGCCAAGAGCGAGTTCTGCATCTTTATTACTAATTTTATTAGTAAATGTGAATAATGATGCAAGAATGAAGCCAAGGCTTAAGAGTGTAAAGTTCCGTTTGATGTTTTTCATAATATTTCGTATTTCTTTTCTAAATAATTATTGTACTTCAATGCCGATGCGATAGCAGTATAACGCTTTTTGGATTCCGCTTATTTCAATTGTCACGACTCCGCTCATTGCGGTGTCTAAAGTGGCAATGTAAGTGTTGAAACCAGATGTATTCGGTTCTAATGTCATTTGTTCAATTAAAACGCCATCTACTTTAAATGCGATTGTCGCCAAGGTATTTGAGGCTACTGACCCTTCAAATGCAATCTCTTTGATTAAGTTTTTAGACGCTAAAGAAAATTCATCAACGCTGGTTAAAGTCAAGGTTCCGATACTCGCACTCGCTGATCCAACTTGAACACCACGAGTCTTATCATTTGCGGTGTAAGTTGCGCTTGCATTAGTTCTTAGCTCTGTCCATTCAACGCCGCTTAAAGTAGTTGAGTTAGTCACTCCAGATGCACCTGAGAAATTGGCTGTGGTAAAAGTATGGTTCCAAGACATTTGTGCCACCGGATCAACAGTTATATTGATTGGATAAGTTATTGTTTGATGAGAAGAATTGATATAAACACTGACTTCTTTAGTTCCACTGGTAGAAAATGTTTCGTTGTCTTCTACTCCACTAACAGTGAACTCGTCAGCACTTAAAGTCTTACCCACTGTGAAATTTTTATTCACTTCGACAACTTTCAAAGAAGTGCTTTTACTAAAAGTTTCGCCGACTAAAAATTCATAGACGCCATCTTTAACTGCATGGTTGTTCACTTCGGCAGAAGCGATCTCGAGTTTTAAAATTGTCGGTTCAATATATTTGAGTTCACCGGATTCATTTTGTTTTGATCCAAAAACATAATCGGCGAGTTCTGGATAATCGATATATGGATTGCGGTTAAACTGATAAGCCAAAACCGCAGTGTTATGTTGGTACTCTTCTCGAGTTACCGGATTGAGATTCCATTCTAACAGGTTAGAAAGGTTACCATGGCATTTATCTCCAGTTCCACAAAGCTCCTCGCGCAAATAAAGATTACTATACATGGTCGCCATATAAAAGATAGCGCGAGAAGTCTTACCTTTATCATCGCTATTGCTCGGTTCAAAAACTGTATCAGTATATTTGTTGTCCCCGATTGTGCCAGTTGGGGTTTCAACATTTCCTAGATTTTTATTACCTCGTGAATTGTTGCCAGTTGTCCAAGCCGCAAACAAATTATGAAAATCTGTAAGTGGTCCAGGTGAACTAGTGCTCGGATTAGATCCGACGATTAAGGTCTTTGGCATCACGTGTTCGCGATCCCAACCCAATTGATCTCCACTGCCTTTCGTACGAGTCTTTAAAATGTCATCTTCAGAATAAAGTTGATCGATCATATCGAGATTATCAAATGCCTGATCACCAGCTTGATTAACATTCCATACGCCATCGTATTTTTTAGCGACGAAACCGGTGTTAATTGCGGTGGATAATTTCGACTTTAAATCTTCTCCGTTTGTCCAAGACAAACAATTATTATAATAATTACCATATGCATCTACCGAGTAGGTAGTTCTATCGCCATCTTCAGAATTTTCTGAAGGAGTTTTAGGATTGCAAGAAGCTAATCCAAAAGACAATAATATTAATAATAGGAGAGATGAAAAACCCTTTTTATTCATAACAGCACCTCCATTACGTGATTATATGTTATATAATTCGAAGTTGCAATAACTCAAAGTATTCACAAAAAATAATAAACTGTGCTAGAATGCTAAAACAAAAAAGGAGTATTAGTATGAATAAAGTCGTTATATTCACTGATAGCTGTGTTGATTTAGGTTCTGACACCATCCAAAAACTGAAAGTAGAAGTTGTTCCACTTCTTGTTAATATAGGAGAGAAAGTATTTTATGATGGGGTAGATATTACCCCTCAAGATATTATTGACTCCGTCGCTAAAGGGGGAGTTTTTCCAAAAACTGCGGCCGCTGCCCCAGCAACTTTTATTGAAAGATTCACCCCATACATTGAACAAGGTTACGATATCTTTTATTGTGGCATTGGTTCAACTTTTTCCGCCACTCTTAATAGTGTTTTAATTGCACGAGCTGAATTTCCTGAAAACCGGATTTTTCTTGTCGATTCTAGCAATCTCAGTAGTGCAATCGGACTTTTGATTCTCAAAGCAGTTAAATATCGCGATGCAGGATTATCTGCAAAAGAAATTGCAGAAAAAGTATCTGAGCACGTCGATCGTCTAAGAGTTCAATTTGTTGTTGATACTTTAGATTTCATCTACAAAGGCGGACGATGCAGTGGTGCGACATTGTTCTTTGCAAAACATTTAAAAATTCACCCTATTTTGAAAGTGGGCGATGCTAAAATGAACGTCTATAAAAAGACCCGAGGACCGCTTGTCAAGGCTTGGAACGAGATGCTCAGTGACTTTAAGAAAGATTTAAAGAATCTTGATTTAGATAACGTTGTTATTGCCGGATGCGGTAACGAAGATGGTGAAAAATATATGGTTGAGCAATTGCAAAAATTAATTCCTGCCGAAAGTATTAGAGTGACCAAAGTCGGAAGTGTAATCGCTACACATTGCGGTCCTAACACAACAGGTATTTTATATCTGACAAAAAAATAAAAGCAGAACAATCAAAAAGAAAACGCGTTTTTGACGCGTTTTTGACGCGTTTTTTATCTTTTATTCGCTAATTTGTGAACTTTTATTTTTCCGGTGATCGATAATTAAGATAATCAAATATCCAAGCAAAAGAGGAATCATATAACCTAATAGATCGATGAGAACATCGGTTAATAATCCAGCTCTTTCAGGTATTAACAATTGAATCAGTTCTGATGAAACGGCAATGAAAAGTCCACAGGCCGAAGCGATGCTGAATCCGACATATAGAGGCTTTTCTTTTAACAGTAGATGAAAGGTAAAAAAGCCTAACAGTCCATCTCCAAAAAACAATAAAAAATGACCAAAGAATTTACGGATAAAGCCGTGGAATTGTTCAACGTTTTCAAAATTGATAGTTTCAGGTTTTAAGGTGTTGATGAATTCGGCGGCAAGATTTGAAAACTGACTACTTTGTTCACCTGAAATCTCGCCAGAGATAGTGGATTCGAGAATGATAAAAATGTTTAAAAGAACAAAAAATCCAAGAAGAATCCACTTAATGTTTTTTCTAAAAAAATTCATCATCAACCTTTTATTATTATTTACCAGCAATTGATAATTGACGGACGATAACTGAAGGTGCATTAACACCACCTAATTGCATTTTGGTATCACTACCAACCGCAGTGATATTTTGGAATAATTCAAGGAGATTACCGCTGACAGTAATCAGTGCAACTGGTCGAGTTTTCTTTCCATTTTCGATTAAAAAGCCTTCCGCCTTTAAAGAAAAATTACCGCTGACGGCATTGATTCCGGCATTCATCCCTTCTAATTCGGTGATATAAATTCCTTCGTTTACTTTTTCAAAGAGTTGTTCTTTAGTAAATTTTCCAGGTTTGATAAATAAAGTTGCGACGCCAGCACCAATTTTTCCGCCAGCTTTATAACCATTGCCTGTAGTTTCTACCCCGTCTTTTTTTGCGGTCTCTAAATTATAAAGGTAAGTTGTTAAAATACCTTTTTTGATGATGTCTTTATTAGAAGTGGCGACGCCTTCATCGTCAAATGAACGAGCATAAACAGTTTTTGCTAATGGTTTTTCACTGATCGTCACTTTAGTAGAAGCGACTTTGGTATTTAGTTTATTAACAAAAAGTGAAGATCGTTTTTGGACTCTTTCAGCATCAGCAGAGTTGATATAAATACTAGTTAAGGAAGCAAAAACATCCGGCGATAAAACAACCTTCATTTTCTTTGAATCAGTCGGGGTTCCTCCCAGTTTATCTAGTGCACCATTAACGATTTTCTCTGCTAATTCATCGATGTTAACGTTTTTATAGTCATTATCAAGAATGAGATCGAAATTAGTTTTCGTCTCACTATTTTCTTTTGCGACCGCAACTCCGACGAATGCGAAGTTATTGTTTTTTTGTTTCAGTTTTAAACCATGAGAATTTAAGATGATCAATTCAGATGAACTTTCGTTATAAGAAATATTTGCAGCTTCGATAATTCTTTTATCTTTTGCTAATATTGCTTTTTCCAAAGCAAAGAGGTCAGCTTTCTTTTTTTCAGTCGGAACTTTTTCGAGTTCAGAATTAAAGGTGTTCACTCTTTTATATTTTTCACTCCCTTTAAACAAAGAAGCGATTTCTTCTTTTTCAATCACTTTAGCATTTTCGACAATTGCATCGACTAGAAAAGGGATTTTGTCTTTGGTAAAACTAGAAGTGGTGGCTTGACCAAATTTTCCTCGATAAACTCCACGCGCAACAACTGTGATATTTGTACTCGCTTGTATCGACTCCATCTCGCCATGAAAAACTCCCATAGAAAGAGATGAATTTTTGCTAATGTATAGTTCAGATTCAGTAATATTTTTTTCTTTTGCAATAGCAAAAAATCTTTGATAAATGTTCATATTATTTAAGTTCGCCTCCTCTTCCTCCGACTGTGATCGAACTGATGCGCAATGTCGGTTGACCAACGTTTACTCTGATGCTTCCTGAAGAGGCACCACACATTCCTTGGCTAAGAGATAAATCATCTCCAACCATATCTATTTTAGGAAGGATTTCTTCTCCCTTTCCAATCAAAACCGCACCTTTTACCGGTTCGGCAATTTTACCATCGCGAACAATATAAGCTTCCGAACAAGCAAAATTGAATTCTCCGGTTGTCGGATCGACACTGCCACCAGAAAATGATTTAGCGTAAAGTCCTAATTTTGTCGCTTTGATGATGTCTTCAGGTTTGCTGTCACCTTTATCGATATAGGTGTTGCTCATCCTCGAGGTTGGTTCATAGCGAAAACTTTGTCTACGCGAGGCTCCGTTTGGAGCGGCATTCATCCGACGTCCGTTAAAACTATCGACCATGTATTCTTTTAGAATACCTTTTTTAATTAAAACTCGTTTAGTGCCTTTGATTCCTTCGTCATCATAATCGATAGAACCCCATTCATTAGGAATCGTCGAATCATCGATTGCGGTAACTAATGAAGAAGCGATTTTTTCTCCGATTTTGTTTGAAAAGCAGGATAAGTTTTTGCTGACACCTGAGGCTTCTAAAGCGTGTCCGCACGCTTCATGAAACAAAACTCCGCCTGTGCCACCTTGAATGATTACAGGCATCACGCCACTTGGGCATTCTTTTGCTTCGAGCATTGTGATACAAGTTTCAGCAGCTTCCCGAGCAATTTTCTTTAAATTGATATTTTCAGATTTGAAATAAGAAATATCCATTTGGGCGCCTGGACCTTCAAATGTCGTTTCGATTCCATTTTGATCAGCCGCAGTAATCATAAAAAATGCTCGACCGAATTGATTTTTGGCTTTGACAATGTCTCCACGCGAAGTATAGATTACTGTGTTTCTTTCTGTGTCGTTAAAACCACCGATCGTTCGGACAATCCGCGGATCAAAATTTTCAATTTCTTTAAGCCCTTCTTTGATTAAGGCGACTTTTTCTTCCTTAGTGACATCGCTATAATCTCTACCAATTGGGCTGATAGTCTTATATTTCTTTTCTTTTAAATGTGTGACTTCGAGAACTCTTTTGTCTGAAAAACTTTTTGACAAGGTTAGCGCGAGTGCTAGAAGTCCTTTTTTAGATAAGTCACAAGTATAACCATAAACGCTTTGAAGATTCTTTAATAATCTGATTCCGACACCATTACTATTGACGTTTGTCGAAGTTTCAACTTTTCCATTATCAATACTCAAAGAGTAAGTATTAGTGTCTTCATAAAATATTTCAGCATAATCTGCACCAGTAGAAAGACCGAGGTTAAGAATTTCTAAAGCTAATTTTTTTGAAATCATACGTATTCCTCCTTATAAATTATTATAAGTTTATATTTTTAATCTCTTAAAAACAACTAAATTACATTGACAATATGAAAAATTATTCATATACTTTAATAAATAAGAAAGGTTTTTGTGAAAAACATGGATATTAGAAATAAAATTATCGATGATGAAGTCATTCAAAAGATGAGTCAAATGCTCTTTGTTTCCAGTGAAAAAAATCGTTTGAAAATTCTTGTTTCCTTGTTCGAAGGCGAAAAATGTGTGAGTGATTTAGAAGAAGCGACCGGCGCTTCTCAATCTTTAGTTTCACATCAACTGCAAGTGCTCAGGAAAGCAAAACTCATCACTTTTCGAAAAGATGGGAATCGAGTTTTTTATTCATTGGATGATGATCACATTTATAAATTAATTCAAGTCGCCTATGAACACGCCCAAGAAAAGGAGCAACACAATGAAGAAAATTAAATATTACATCAGAGGAATTGGTTGTTCGTCTTGTGCTTTAGAAATCGAACATAGTTTGTCTCAAGATTCAAATATCAAAAAAGCGACAATTGACTTTGCTAACGGGACGATGAGTATTGTCTATTCACAAGAAGAATATTCAATTTCAAAATTAACTGAATTAATCAAGAAAGTAGAAAACACCGAAATTGAAATCGTCAAACAAAATCCGGCGAAAAGAGATAACAAAGCAACAGTTTTTGATACAAAAATGCGTTTATTGATAATAAAAGTTGCGATTAGCACGATTTTGCTTATCGGTGCAGTTTTGTTTGAACATTTTTTGACTGGAGACAAATTCACTTGGCAATGGGGGATTCATTTTTCTATTTACCTTTTAGCGTATCTTTTGATGGCCTACGATTATATTTGGAAAGTTTTAAAAAATGCACGGAGGTGGCAAACGCTTTTTGACGAAAACACTTTGATGATTATTGCTTCTTTAGGAGCTTTTATTATCGGGCAGTACATGGAAGCGGTTCTCGTGATTCTTTTAGCGCATGTTGGCAATATTTTCGAAGCGATATCTTTAAGCAGTTCTTATAATTTGCTCATCGGGGCAATAGATAAAAGATCAAAAACCGTCTCTTTATTAAAAAATGATAATTCAATTGAACTCATCGATGCGAAAAATCTTAAAATCGGTGAAGTGATTGTGATTAAGGTCGGGGAAGTTGTCCCTGTGGACGGTGTCGTCATCGAAGGAGCCGGATTTTTGGACACATCAAGTGTAACTGGTGAGTTTATTCCGCTGGACGCTAAAGAAAAAACAAAAATTTATAGTGGCTTCGTCTTAAAGTCAGGATTTTTAAAATTAAAAGCAACTAGTAAATTTGATAATTCTACGACTGCAAAAATTCTCAACATGGTTGTCGACAGCAAAGAACATAAAGCAAAAGCAGAAAATTTTATTACGAAATTTGCTCGCCTTTATACACCGATTGTCGTAGTAATTGCGATTATTATCGCGATTTTTCCATTTCTTATTATTTCGCTAGTAAATGGAAGTTGGGTCACTGATATTTGGAAAGACTATCTTTACGCAGCATTAACATTTTTAGTTGTCGCTTGTCCATGTGCGATAGTAATTTCTGTCCCGCTCGCTTATTTTTCTGGTATTGCTTTAGCATCTAAAAACGGCATTATTATCAAAGGTGCTAATTATCTCGATCGTCTAAACGAAGTTAAAGTTTTAGTCATAGATAAAACCGGAACTTTGACGACAGGAGAATTTTCTGTGACTGAAATTCAACCCAGCGGGATTACTTTAGAACAATTTAAAGAATTTGTTTTAGCGGCTGAATATTACTCCACTCACCCTCTAGCGGTAGCGATTAAGAAAAATTTTAAAGATACGATTCTCGATGGGAAAATTGAAAATTATGAAGAAAAAATTGGCTCTGGCATTACTTTAATTTATAAAGGCCATCAACTTGTTTTTGGCAACTTAAAAATTGTAAAAAAATATCTTGTTGAAGGAAAAGATAGAAAAGAAAATATCACCACTTTGCATTTGCTTGTCGATAATAAATACGCTGGATTTTTAACAATGGATGATACGACTAAAGACAATGCAAAAAAGACAATTGATGTTTTAAAAGAGCTCGATGTCAAAACGATGGTTCTCACCGGTGGAAATAAAAAAAGTGCAGAAGTATTTGCTAATGTTATGGGAATCAAAGAATATCACGCTGAATTATCGCCTAATGAAAAAGTTGAGTACTTAAAAGATGAAATCACATCAAGACGAGGAGCAGTAGCGTTTATGGGTGATGGCGTCAATGACGCGCCGAGTATTATTTTAGCGGATGTTGGTGTCGCTATGGGAGCTTTGGGGAGCGATTCAGCAGTTGAAAATGCCGATGTAGTTCTTTTAAATGATGACCCATATAAATTTGTCGATGCGATTAAAATCGCAAAAATGACAAGAAAAAGAGCAATTGCATGTATTAAAACTGCTTTATTCATTAAAATTTCCATTATGGTCATCACTCTAGTACTTGCGGTTTTAAATATCGCATTTAATATGATGTTCCTTGCGGTTTTAGCAGACACAGGTTTAACGGTTTTACTCGTCATCTATGCATTCTTACTGATCAAGAAGAAAATTAGATGATGAGAAGCACTCCAATAAATTGAAGAATAGTCCCGATTAAAACGAATAAGTGGAAGATGCTGTGCATCCACTTTTTCTTTTTTCCGAGAACGTAAAATAAAACTCCTAGTGTATAACTTATCCCTCCAAACAAAATCAATAGCAGAACGGTAGTTTCTAACATCCTTAGAGCGGGGTAATAAAAGATGATTGCCCAACCCATTACCACATATAAGATTACGGTGATAACTTTTATAGCTTTCCCGTTCAAATTGAAAAGATTGAGTAATGTACCGATGAGTAATCCGATGATTTCAATTGAAAAGATGATAATTCCGATATTTGTCTCTTTAAAGGCAAAAGCACAAATGGGAGCATATGTTCCAGCGATTAAAAAGTAAATTGTATTGTGATCGATGAGACGGAAGAGTTTTTTCCAAGTTGAGGTCTTTGGTAGTGCGTGATAGATCGTTGAATTGAGATAAAGCAAAATCATACAAAAGGCATAGAAGAATAAAGATAGACTTTCAATCCAACTGTAATCGTTTAAAATCGTGAACCCAATCGC
>JBAYST010000033.1:0-8984 GCA_041676005.1 Bacilli bacterium
CATATAATTTGAAATACCCTAGTCCCCAATTTTGACCAATTAAATCATTTATTGATTTGGTCATTTTAACCTTATTATTATTTACATCTTTTCCAACAAATGTCACACCATACTCAGATGCATTATTATTATTTAGTTTCACTCTAAAATCGATATTTTCTAAATTGCCCGGCGGAATGCCGATTTGCCAAGCCATACTTTCGGAAAACTTTGCAGATTTTTGATGACCACAAACTAATCCAATCATATATTTAATTCTTTCTTTGAAAACAGGCTCTACTTCTGATAATAATCTTACGGCCATTATAAAACTCGGAATGCCAATTAGAGCGTATCTTCCGGGATTGTTTTTAACAAATTTTAGAGTTTCAGATAATTCTACAGGGTAATATTTAGTTTTAGCACCTTCTATTACTTCGCTTATCGTTTTAGAAATATCGTATTTAAATAATAAATTTTTATTATTCGTTTTTTTAACATGAATAACGTAATCTACATACTTTTTATCTAACAATTCTTTAAGAAGCCACGTTCCAATTCCACCCGAACTTCCCAAACTTCTAAAATTACCTTCTAATGCATGTCCTACGTATAAAGAATGATAAAACCCTATATATTCGTTATATTTAATGCCTTCACTGGTTCCAAAATACATTTTAGATATTTCATATTCATTTGTTTCATCATTAAAATTTGGAGAAACCTTTAAAACTTTATCATTTAAAATTTCGATTCCCTCTTTAACAATTTCCTCATATTCACCATATTTATTCAATTTAATGGTAATATTTTCATCAATTAAAGCGGTAACTCCGCTGACTTCACTAAACCTTTTTCTTAATTCAAAGTCTTTAACTCTCATTTTTGATAACCTCTTCTATTGCGGTTTTCAAATAGTTAAAAGATTTTTCTCTTTCTTGTTTTAAAATAATACTCTTTCGATCATAATTTATCTCAAAATAATTTTCTTTAGCAATGTTTTCTATTTTTCTTTCATTTAAATTAAACATTTTCAACAAACTATCTATTCTTGAGTTCATCTGTTCTCTTTTGTATGCGATAAACGGTTTTTCAAAAATAATGCTAAATATTGTTCCATGAAATGAATCGGTCATTATTAAAGAAGCGTTTGCAAACAAAGAAACAAATTCGGCCGGATCCACAGTATAAAACTTTTCATATTTTAAGTTCAACAAATTAATAACTTCTAAATTGTTCTTTTTAGCTATTTTATATGTTTCTTTTAACCCATCTTTTTCTGCTTCGCCTAAAAAATATACAAGAATATATTTTTTTCAATAGGTTTTCTTTTCGAAGGAAAAATTTTATACCAATCTTCCTTAGTTAACAACAAAGTGGGATCAACTAAAACAGGGACGTCTCTGCCGGTCATCTCTTTCACTATCTTTTTTCCATCTTCTTCCCTAACTGAAATATAATTAAAATCATTCAAGAGTTTTTTATATACGTCATATTCTTTCTCAATCTTACTTATTCCAAAACTAGGGGCATAAGAGATTCGTTTAGTATATTCTGTAAATTGAAGAAAATATACATCGTCTCCATAAAGAAAATTGGGGTTCCAGACTTGATCACTCCCACTGATAAAAAAATCGAAATCATCATTCAATTGATACTTTGTTTCTTTGTTATAAATCTTCTCGGATTCGTTTATATATTTTTTTGAAAACAATCTCAAATTTTGTTCCTTAATTGATTTTAATTTCTTCATTTTTCTTCTTTTTAAAAGATTACCTAGTTTTGTTATAATTTTTTTAAGACTAATGTTTGACATTATTCTGGTAATCAATCTCTTTTTTTCTGAACTTTGATCTACTCTATATTTAACTGTTTGAAAAACAAATTCAGAGAAATTATTTTTAAGGAAATATTGTAATGCATAAACTTGTAGCCGGTTACCGTAATTTAGATAATCGTTAAATGTAACTATGCCTATTTTTTTCATGTCTTTCACTGTTGCGTACCTCAAATATTTCGTTCTATTTGTAATGATATCACGTTTCTTGTTTACAATAATTATTTATATGCTTTTTTACAACCAGTAAAGCAGGATAAAAAAAGCGGTGACTCACACCGCTAAAAAAGACGATTAAATCGAAGTTATTTCTTTGCTTCGGTTTTTTTGGAGGTTTTTGCAACGCTCTTCTTGCCAGTTTTTTCAGTTTTAATTTCTTCTTTTTGGGTAGGAAATTTGCCGTTCACCAAAACCTGTTTTCCGTTATAAAAACCGCACTGTGGGCAAACGTGGTGAGATTTGATTATTGCTCCACAATTTGAACAAGTGACTAAACCTGTGACATTGAGCTTGAAGTGAGTTCTTCTTAATCTTTTTGTTCTTTTTGAAGTCCTTCTAAATGGAACTGCCATTTTAATTCTCCTTACTAAATTTGATTTAACAACTTGTTAATTATATGAATATCCCATCGAAAAATCAATTTTTTTTATACAAGTTCTAAAAAAACGCGAATTATGTAGACTATGACTTGTTTTTGTCTTTTGAAAATTCAATTTCAATGATGGAATTGATCATACTTTTGTCACCTTTTATCCAAACTTCAATATAGTTTTCACTATGTCCAAAGACTCTTTTTGTGTTTTCGTCATAATTTTCAATTAACACCTGCAATTTTCGACCATAAAATTTGCTTTTATATTCTTCCCAAAGCAAAGAGGACAAAACACGAAGTCGTTTTGTTCTTTCTTTTTTTATTTCGGGAGAAACTTGGTTTTTCATTTTTGCCGCAAGAGTTCCTTCACGAGCAGAAAAAGGGAAAACGTGAAGCATGGAAAAGCCTACTTCTTTGATGAAGTTAAAAGTTTCTAAAAATTCTTCTTCGGTCTCACCAGGAAAACCCACGATGATGTCGGTTGTTAAAGCGATTTCTGGCACCACTCTTTTAATTTTTTTTATCGTATTTAGAAATGCTTTTTTATCGTATTTTCGGTTCATTCTTTTTAATACGGTTTCAGAACCACTTTGAAGAGGGATGTGAAGGTGACGAGCAATGTTTTTTCTGGTTTTTAATAATTCATAAAATTTATCATCAATTTCACTGTCTTCTAAAGAAGAAATAGTCAATCTTTCTAGCCCTTCTAAAGCACTCAATTCTTCAAGCAAATCGCTAAATGTGTAATCAGAAAGATCTCGTCCATAACCTCCGACATGAATTCCAGTTAAGACAATTTCTTTATAACCATTTTCAATTAAAGAACGAGCTTCTAATAAAATATCTTCTTTTGCTCTTGATCTCATTTTTCCTCGCACAAAAGGGATAATGCAATAAGAACAAAAATTGTCACATCCATCTTGAATCTTTAGATATGCACGTACATTTTCCGTAAAAGAGGTGACACTTAATTCTTCATATTCAAATTTACGCGGATTATCTTCAGTTAAATCTATTGCCTGCTCAGTTTTTCTAAATCTTTCAATTAGTTCAGGAATCATGTGTCGATTTGAGGTACCAACGATAATATCCGCCTTGATTTCATCAGCAATGTATCGATGATGTCCTTGAGAATAGCACCCCATGACGACAATAGTTGCTTGAGGATTTTCTTTTTTTAATCTTCGAATATATTGACGAGATTTTTGATCAGCGGTCGCAGTCACTGAACAAGTATTAAGAAGAGCGATGTCACATTGTTCATCTTTAGCACTTTCAAGATATCCTCGTTTTAAAAAAAGAGCCTTCAAAGAGGCGCATTCATAAGAATTTACTTTGCAGCCAAGTGATTCTATTTTAAATGTTAACTTTTTATCACTCATTTTAAAGGTCCTTTAATCGTCCAGTAAATCCGATCAGAAATAAAATTACTCTTATATAAAGCGTTGATAAAGTCTTCTCGTGAATCTGCAAAATACGCTTCGATGACCGGTTTTAATCTTTCAAGCATATGAGCATAGTCAGGTTGCTTGATATAGCGATCAAAAAGAACAATTTTCTCAACGAGACGACCTTGCGAACCAACGATATAGATGACATTCATATCATAATGAAAAAAAGCAATTTCTTTTCCGTTTGTCCCGAGTTTGACTAATCTCGTAAAAAGTGAATCGTATAAATTAGGGCCATAAGTATCAAAAGGATCGATCGCACTATCGCCGTAAATGTCTTTTAGTTGATCGTATGGGTAAGTGAGTATTTTCTCTGGTTCTTTAGTGTAAATCGAATTGAGAGCTAGTGAAAAAAATGGAATATAAATCTTATTTTTATTCAAGGTGTAATATGGCAAATCAATCGTTCGCTCTTTTAAAGTGATCAAAAATTTAACGTGATCGGCTTTAGAATCCTTTTCTAAGTAACTGGAAATATTGGCAATTTCTTCCTCAATTTTCACTTTATTGAGATAACCTGTAATGATGATGTTAGCTCTCATTACATCAAAATCTGAAATCGGCACATCATAAAGAGTTGCAAAACGCGGGAATTTTGTGAGAATTTCTCGATTTCTCATGAAAAAACTGTGTTCTTCTTTTTGGCTGAAGCGCGACCTTCTTCTTTGTTTTAATTCTAATAATCGATAAATATTCATTTAAACCTCTAATATAAACGCAGCAATCGATAAAGCGCTAATCGCGGCGGTTTCACTTCTTAAAATTCTTTTTCCTAGTGAGATATTGATAAAACCGAGTTCATTCATCTTATCAATTTCTCCTTGTGTAAATCCGCCTTCAGGTCCTATTAAAAGCGAAATTGATTCACCTGGTTTAATCTTTTCGAGGAGACTTTTAAAATTTTTGGTCGAACCAGAGACGTTTTCATTAGCGATGAAATTATGAGTTTTACAATCGCTTTTAGAAAAATCTTTTAAATACATAATCTTCTTGACCTCAGGAATTATCAACCTCTTCGATTGCATCGCAGCAGCTCTTGCGATGCTTTGATAACGCTCGAGTTTCTTTGAAAAATCTTCTCTTTTTAACCTGACAATCGAACGTTCGGATTGGACTAAAACGATTTCTTTGACACCGAGTTCCACCGCTTTTTGAATTACGAGATCGGCTTTATCTTTTTTGACAAGACAATAATATAAAGTGAGATCGTTTTCTAGTTCACGAGCAACATCGATCTTCTTAATTGTTTTTAATTTAAAAGGTTTGAGAGATTCGATTTGAAATAGAAAACATTCACCGTTGATGACGATTTCGATTTGTTCACCCTTTTGAGCTCGCATCACAGAAAGAAGGTGGTGCTCGTCTTCTTTTGATAAAGGTGACATTTCATTATCAGTTGAGTTAAAAAATCTTTGCATTATTTTAAAAAGTTACCTTGTCCATCGCGATAATCCATCGCATAAAAAAATCGAAAAGCCATAGCGATATTGAAGATATAGACAATGACGATAGGTAAAAGATACGCTAGCCAATCCAGATTTAGAAAATAAAAAGCCGTAAATAACCCACCGAGGAGAACCAAATTAATCAAAAGCCAAACGATTCCTTTGGAAACTTTGCGAAGATAAAAATAAACAGCTCCAGTCCAGCCGAATAATATTGATAAAACAAAACAAGCGGTACGCGTTTTTGGATGGTAATCTTTCACCAAATCTCCAACAGCGCTAATTTCCGCGGTGATTTCCATGGTTTCGCTTGTCATCCCCTCAAGAGGATTTTTGCAGCCGCAAACCGGACAAATATCTTTTTCAAATTTGGTCAATCTTGTGTTGCATTTACGACAATTAGGCATACTTTCTCCCTTAGCAAAGATGATAACACAATTTCAAATGAAATTTATATTCATAAAATGTTTTTTAATGAACCAGAAAATCAAAGCCTTGTTTGGAATTTTGATTATTCTTCTTCTTTTGAGCGATGGGTATCAATGATTTCTTTAATCTCTCGATAAGTAACATAAGCATCATCGACATTTGCAAACGGAATCCCAAATCCGCTTTTTCCATTAGCGGCAGCTCCTATCGGCGTTGCGCTAGATCCAAAACGAATTGTTCCGGTGTTTGGAGTAATTAACTTATCTAAAAGTCCAACGTTGACTAATACAGTGCTGATTGTCTTCATATCGAGGGTGAGAAAATCCACACCGATAAATCCCTGGCGGATAATGACTCTTTTATTTGAAAAGGCATAAAATGTCTTTTTGTAAGTTACTTTGATATAAACGATAGAAAAAGCGAGGAAAATTAGGTTAAAAACTCCTAAAACTAAGAAGACGATTCCAAATGGGAGTGTGCCATCGACTCCACTATCGTCTACCATATTCATAGCTCCGGCTAATGCCGCGATTGCTGGAGCAAGAAATATCAATGCAAATAAAGCAAACCAAATCACAGTGACGATAATTTTAAAATTGACAAATCTTTTTTTATTCGGTTTAAAAACTTTAATAATTTCTTCATCTTTATCAAGAATATCTTTAAATTTCTCTTTCATAATCCACCTCTTTCAATTTATTTTAACAAAAAAATCTTTCTAAGAAAGAATTTTTCCATTTTATTTTCAGATTGTTTCTTACAAAAAAAATAAAAAATGTAGATTGACTACACTTTATAAAATGGCGGAGGCGCAGAGATTCGAACTCTGGCGGGTTACTCGCCCCTATCGGTTTTCAAGACCGACCCCTTCAACCACTTGGGTACGCCTCCAAAGACGAGATTGGTGGACCGTCCAGGACTTGAACCCGGAACAAATCGGTTATGAGCCGAGTGCTCTAACCATTGAGCTAACGGTCCAAATAAAATGGTGGCTGCGGGGAGATTTGAACTCTCGACCAATCGGGTATGAACCGAACGCTCTACCAGCTGAGCTACACAGCCACGTGGTGGAGCTGAAGAGACTCGAACTCTCGACCTCCTGAATGCAAATCAGGAGCTCTCCCAACTGAGCTACAGCCCCACGTCTAGCAAGTCTTAAACCAAAAGCCAAAACTCGCATAAATGATTATAACAAAACAACGTTTTTTTACCACAAAAAAGTTCATCGAATGTTTCATTTTTTAGAAGTATCGATTCAAAACTTAATCTTTGCTAATAAAAAACTCGCTTTCGGCGAGATTTTAATAAATGGTCGGGATGACAGGATTCGAACCTGCGACCCTCTGCTCCCAAAGCAGATGCACTACCAAGCTGTGCTACATCCCGAATGGCGCGCCTAGCAGGACTCGAACCTGCAACCCTCAGATTCGTAGTCTGATACTCTATCCAGTTGAGCTATAGGCGCAATTGACTTAATTAATATATAACATTAGTTATATATACACAAGACTTTTTAATCGCTTGGAGGTTCCTAACGGATTTGAACCGTTGGTCATTGAGTTGCAGTCAATTGCCTTACCAACTTGGCTAAGGAACCACATCAAGCGCTTTGTATTATAACATTGTCTTTATTTTTTTCTCAATCCAAACATCATTTGTTTCTTTCTTCTCTCCGAAGCTTGCGCATTTTTTTGTTTGTTTCTTTCTTAGCAAAGAAGAAAACGAGTCCGAAAACTATAAGTCCAACTTCTAAAGTGAATAAAATATAAATCCAAGGTTCAATCGTGTTAGATTTAAAATCTTCCCACATTTTACGAATGTTATCGTTGTTTGGGCCAAAATCTTTCATGATCACACATCTTGTGATAGTTTTTTCGTCTGGGTATTGAGTGAAAAATTGTTTTCCAACAGAGATATTTTGACTCTTGTCTTCATTAAGATAAGGAAGGTAAGCGTCACTATAAAATATCGTATCAATATCATCGAGATATTCGCCTAATGTTCCGTTGAAAAAATACGATAAATCGACTTCTTCCCAATCTTCATCAATCAAAAGATAATTGTTGTAAGTCGCCTCGATGCTTTCGTCTTCATCGACTTCAAATTCAAAGTAATTCTTTTTACCTTCGGGGATGAAATAAGTTCCTTCTTCATCGTTTGAATAAGTTTCATAAGTAATTTCATCGATCCAGTAAAGTTTCACATCTTCATATTCAGCTTCGTTATCTTCAACATGGTGAAAATCACTATAAGCGACTTCGGTATTTTCTTCTGTCTCAGGATCATCATAAAAAATTGAATAAGCGTTTTCATCTTCATCGTAAAAATAGATGTAATCAGTGCGAATGTCATACCAATCTTTGACTAATTCAAGAGTTGAATCTCCTCCGATAAATGTCGTATAACCGATATAATCCATGTTTTGCGCTGCATTTTTGGGATCAGAAATAAAATCGAGAAAAAGAAGTGCAAGTTTTTCTTGAGCACTACTTCTAGTGTCGTCTTTTGGCATTATCCATCCATCAAACCAAATGTTACCACCTGTGTAAGGAATCGAATAAGCAAGTCCGTATTCACTGTCTGGATTTAGTTCATCATAGATATCCATCGAATACACCGCATCCCCGCTCCAAGCTAAATTGACACCGACTTTGCCAGTGACAATGTCTTGTTTTCCAAGATCGATTTCTAAACCGAAAATATTCTTTTTCAATTCTTTTAGTTTTTCGTTAACTTCTTTTGCTTCTTCGACTGAAGAGCGGTTGAGGATTTCGGTTAAAATTTCATTGTATTCACTAGCGGTAACGATGCCTTCTTCATACTTTTCTAAAGCGTCGAGAATTTCATCTTTATAAGTTTCGATCAGTCCGACAAAATAAGTGTCTCGCATCGAATCTTTAATCGAAATCGAACCGCGATAATTTTCACTCCAAAGCGCAGACCAATCTGACATTTCTTCGATTGCGGTTTCTGGATCAACACGAAACAAATCGTAGGCTGGATTAAAAATAATTCCTAAAGTTCCCCACATATAACCAACAGCGTAATCATCGACGATTTCGGTTTCCCCACTAACAGTATTCACCGCTGTGATATTTTCCATATAATTACGAAGTTTGGGCGAAGCATAATCATAATAGTTATCAAGACCTAAATCTTCCATTAACGGTTTGATTTTAACGAGCATGTCTTTCGAAATTAATTTTTGAATTCCGTAGTCACTAGGACAGACTAGATCATAATGCGAACCA
>JBAYST010000034.1:0-7967 GCA_041676005.1 Bacilli bacterium
ATATATTTACTTCTCTTCGCTTTTTTAGGAATTACAACAGGATCGAGAACTGTTATTTTGTTGGTACTTGTCTCTTTTATCGCTGCTATTATTATTAAATTTGGCCGTAAAAAATGGTATTTTGCTGTTTCCATCTTTGCGATTTTTTTAATTATTGGCATTATTGTCCTTAGAATGCCTATGTTTTCGTATATCTCCACAAGAATTGAAGATATGTTCTATTTATTTGTCGGTGGGAAAACGAAATTAGCAGACTCTTCTTCTGTGATTAGAAGTAATTTAATAAAAGAAGGAGCTTATGGGTCTTTGACAAAACTCTTATTCGGGTATGGACATTTAGGATTTCAAAAAAATATAACTTCTTATAATACTTATGCACATAATAATTACATTGAAGTCGTTTCCGATTACGGAATTCTTGGCCTTTTTGCGTTTGAATCCATAATATTCATACCCATTTTCAGATATTTCTTTAAATCAAAGAATGTCTCAAATGATGAAAATATAGAAAAATTAAAAAGATGGATGTTAATTTTTGCGATTTTTTTAGTTTTTTATCAACTGACTGGCGTTCAATCGATTTCAAAAGAATCTTATATTTTAATGATGTTGATCAGCATTGTTTCCACCGAAGGTTATAAAAAAGAAGATAAAAAAACGTTATGCTTGCTTATCCCCATATGGGTACAAAATATTTTTGTAAAAATAAAAGTTAAAAAATTTCCAAATGAGTTTGTTGAGTTAAATAATAGTGATGAAAGAGTATTAACATTTTCTGAAGCATTCAGCGTGGTTAAAGCATGGCCAAAATCTTTAAAACAAGAATATCTTTCAATGAGAAAGCACAATGCTAACCAAAATATTGAAATGTCTTTGGTTTTTGGAGAAAAGAAAAAGTCCGAAAGAAAAACAGCAATTGAAATAAACGCTGTTACTAATGAAAAAGAAGTTGGCAAAGTAGCAAAGGAAATTATTCCTGCAAGCAGAAAAGAAAAAGCTAACAATTCATTTTTCATTGTATTTTTGACCTTGCAATCAATTGTTGCTTTTTCCTTTTCTTTTTATAGCAACAAGCTAATGCTCTTACAAAGTGCTGTGGAAATAGCTAATAAAGAGCAAGTAAATAACGAAGATCCTTTCGTTCAATTCAAAGACATAAAACAGCCCGAGAGCATGTTATTAACTCTTCAAAGGCAAAGCGAAGAGCATATAAAATTTGAAAATATTTATCCATACCTAGAAATTGTGGATAGAACCTTCATGCAAGGTTCGGAAACAATTGATTTTAAAGGAATTAGCGTTGCCGATTCGACCTTAAATTTAAATAGGCTCAGCGGACTAGACGTTCCTGTATATTCAAAATCAAGTGATTTAATAAATGAAGCCGATTACGAAATCATGATCACTAGTCGATCTGCGAATTCAATTATGGTCAAAGAAGGGTATACGAGTTACGACGAATTGATTGGCAACGAATACATAGATAACGATGGGCACACGTACGCGATTAACAATATCATTTTTAATACGGATGAAAGTATTATCGAAACCGAAAACAATTTTGCCTCTCCGAAACTCGATAAAAACGAGCTAGTCACTCATTTGACGAATATGTATGACGATTTTATTGTTTATGTAAGTTCTCCTGTGACAATTGATTTTACTTATCAAATTGCGTTCACTCCGGATAATTTTAAAATCATTGATTACATTGAATCCGTTTATGGTGATTACATCACACAAGCGGATGATCAAATAATTGATTTTTTAACATTTTCTAACGAGGACAACAAATATGTTGTCAATGCTACATATAATGTTATAAATGAAATTTATGCGACCAAAAGAACGAATGCCGACAATACTTACAGCATCTTATTGACCATTGTTGCTGTGGCATCTTTTGTGTTGGATGTGATTGTAATTTTAGACGCGATGAAAGGTGGTCGAGAAAACACCTACCTCGCCATTCCTCTTTCAATAATAACAATATTAAGTTTTATCATTTTAACAATGATTCGTCTTTTGGTAAGCGTTGTTCAGATAGCGGTTCTAGCTAATAATTTCACATTCATATTTGTAAGTGCAATAGTAAGTTTAATTTGGATTACTTTTATGATCAAAATAGTGATTAATAAAACACATAAAAAGACAACTTATCGAGAGGCAAACGTTAAGTAAAATGCTAAAAAAAGGCAAAACATTGTTTTGCCTTTGGAACAAAAAGCGCCTTTAAGAACTAGGCCGCTTATGATTAATAAATAATTTATTACATAACAAGCGATTTTTTATGTGATTTGGAAATGTGGACCTGTTTCATTTTCAATAATCGTAAAAGTTTGTGCATATTTATTTTCTTGTACTGTCCGACAGCGAGGAAACCTGATTTAATAATTCCTTTATGGCTTCCAATATTTGTAGGAGCTGTATAAATTAAGATATTATTAGAACGTAATAATTTTCGATATTTGTATAAGATAAAATTATAATAGCCTTTTAGTCTGTGGTTATCATTAGTATAAAAATCAAATAGAATATAAGAAGATTCATCGATAGATAATGTGGTTTTTGTGTACCCAATTGTAAATGCCGAACAATCACTGATTGCCCACCCGTATACTAAATATTCATTATTATTGTGCAGAAAACTAAATATTGCTCCGTTTTCAAAGCGTTGTTCGGAAAATGGGGAAAAAGGTATTTTAAATTTAGCGATAATTTTTAAGTATTCGTTTATATTGTCAATTGAAACAAACGAGATTTCTTTAGGAACGTTCAAGTTCGGCACTTGAGTATTTGGCAACGCAATATAAAAAACTAGAGGTTTTCTAAAATATAACCCGGCTGCTCTTTTCAAAATTTTGAATAATTTCATAGTTACTATAACTCCTGCTTAAATAGAAAAATAAAATTTTATTACTTACACAAAATATTGTTTTGTTTCTTCTCTTTCTTCTTCTTGTTATTAAAAATTTTCTGTTTTAATTCGTTTGATAATTCAATATTTTTACCTAAAATTTCATCGAGATTATCGGGATATTTAAATTCAAGATATCCTGCCTGATGGAAGAAAGTAGTCTCACCAAAATATATCTTTTCTTTGTAATCATATAAATCAATTCTAACGAAAGGAAAGCCCTTAGAAATATCTTTTGCAATTTCTAACATTTTTTCAAGTTGACTGCTTAATTTTGGCAAAACATCAGAAGGGGGAACATCTGCCCAAACATCAAGTGGTTTTAAGTCAGAATCAAAAAAGTCATTCCTTTCAGAGATATGACGGTTAGACACAATATGAAAAGCCAGCAATATTCCGTCGCTGCAATAAATTTTGTATTCTTTTAAGCACTCGTTATCCAAATATTCTTCAGCAAATATTTTTCGCTCTATATCTTTATAATTCCATTCATAACTATTGTAGAAGTAGTTCATTTTTAATAAGACATTTAATATTTTTTTAACTGTTTTAAAACGATATTTTTTGTGTGTAGGATCTCTAAGATTGATGATTATATACTTTCCTTTTTGATTCTTTTTAAAATAGAAGATATATCCAGAATTATGATTACACTTCAAAACGAAATCATCTGGTAAATCGTTTAAATTAATTTCGTTTGCATCTTCATATGTCCTATAAGTTTTTGCAAAATTGAGTTTGTGTTTAGTAAATTTTCGGACAGATGTTTTGCATTTTATTTTGTCGGTCATGTCGACAGCGCGTTTATCATAAAAATATAATTTCTGCAGAAACATTAATTCAGAAATTCTCTTTGGATTTTCAATGTCTGGCGTACGCTCATAATATTTTTGGTATTTATTCAATTCAAATTCTGCAATATCAAAATCTGCTTTTTCCTTTTGCTTATTTTTTCTAAGCGCTTGTTTTACTAAGCATAAATTAATAAAATCAGAACGTTTTAAAAGTTTCTTAATTTGGTTCGTCATAATCATTCTTCCTTGTCACTTTCAAATACAATATGGGCAAAACGTTTGGTCACTTCTTCAATCCTATATTCTTTTGGAAAACGAGTAACGTTTTCAATTCGTTTTTCTAGATTATAATTAGCAATATTATTCGCTTTTGCGGCCCATTTCTTTGGATTGCCTAGACTTTCAAAATAAACAATATTCGAAATGTTGCATTCTTTTGTTATTGAGTTAGAAACAAGACATGGCAATCCAGTGCTTTGCGCTTCAATCACGACATTTGGCATCCCTTCATATAAGGATGGCAAAAGCATTGCGTCTGCCGCCATTAATAATTCATTTATATCGGTTCTATTTTCTAAAAAGATTATTTTATCTAAAATGTTTAAATTATTGCATTTTTTTATGAAATCGTTTTTTAAAATGCCGCTACCTACGCAAAGTAATTTTGCTTTATCATTCAACGAATAAATCTCTAAAAATATATCTGCTAATTCAAAATGATTCTTTGCCTCATCGAATCTTCCAATATGAATAAAAAGTTTTTCATCTTGAGAAATATTTAATACGCTCCTTATTTTGGTTCTTTTTTGTTCAGTAAAATTGAATAACGATGTGTCAACTCCGTTCATCACCAATTTCACTTTACCTTTTTCTACATTTCCCCGCCCAAACATAAAAATGGCAGCTTCAGTTGATGGAGCAATCATTTTATTGGGTATGTGTTTCGCAAACGGCAAAAAAAGACGATGAAAAACCTTTTCTTTAGAATCGGAGTTGGCAGATCTAGCTATAAGAACGTTCGCCTTGCCGTATTTTTTTGCATAATATAAATCTAATGAAGAAAGCGAATTAGATAGTGCTCTAAAAACATGATCATAGTGGTGCGTTTTAAAAAAAGATTTAAGAGAATTTTTGTATTGTCTAAATCCTTGAGTTTTCATAGAGCTATAAAAAATTTCACCACCAAGAGATAAAATTTCGCTATCGTAGAACCCTTTTCCACCCATAAGGTAGAAATCAAATTGGTATTTTGTTTTGTCAATTGCGCGGTAAATTTTCATTAAAAATGTTTCGGCGCCGCCTTGATTCATAGGACCATGCATTATCAACATTCTTTTCATTGATTCACCTCTTTGACTTTTTTGCTATTCAATTATACATTGTTATAATCAACTTTTGTGTGAGATAAAATAAAAATGTTTGTTTCTAATTTAACGAATTTAACTTTTTGAAACACGTTTGGTGAGCTGCTGCGATTTTTAAAAATCTCAAAATATTATTTTTATGACAGCCCAAGCTTTCAGATGAATGCAAAAATTATATACAAGTATATAGCCACATAAAATAAATATCTGCTTAACGCTCGATGATTCCCAAGATTTTTGTTATTTAGAACATAAAGCGGGATAATGAAAATTAGATATGTATAATAAATGACATGATAGATTTTTTAATTGCGCCTCAAGGAGCGGGCATTGGTATTAAAGGATTTGCGTCTATACCAGAAAAGATTTCTGCTTTTTTGCCTAATCAAATTGTGATTGAACCAGAAGAAATATCGTATACCGATAATAGCAATTTGAAGAATTTGAACAATGTTATTGGATATTCTAATAAGCTAGCTCAAGAAGTTTATAATTCTTTAGAAAACGGGCATTTTCCTTTTACAATTGGAGGAGATCACAGCATCGCTCTAGGAACTATTTCTGGTGCAGCAAAGAAATACGATAATTTAGGAGTTATTTGGATCGATGCACACGGCGATATGAATACTGATGAAACCACTATCAGCGGGAGAATTCACGGAATGATTCTTTCCTCTTTACAAGGCCTTGGAGATAAAAGGCTGGTAAATGTTTTTCAAGAAAAACAAAAAATTAAAACCGAAAATATTGTTATCTATGGCACTCGTGATTTAGATGTTTTAGAAGAACAATTAATGAAGGATGTTGGAGTGAAATACATTCCTTATTCGAAAATTAAAAAAGAAGGCATCTTAAATACACTAGAAGATGCTATTCAGTATTTGAAATCTAAAACTAATGACCTCCATATATCGTTCGACCTAGATAGTATGAATCCCGAAATTGTACCCGGAGTAAGTACTCCTGTTAAAGATGGTTTTAATCTTCGAGATTCGTTTTTGATATTTAAAGAGCTCTTCAATGCTTCTTTTAATATTACTTCTTTTGATTTAGTTGAGTACAATCCTTTATTCGATAAAAAAGACATGACTCAAAAAGTTATTCTACGAATTTGCAACTTTGTTAGCCGAATTAAGTAGATATTTTATAAACAAATAGAATTTGTGCAAAAGATATTTATCCAATATGGTAGAACTGATCTACTTTTTATCAATTGCGTTGGAATTGTCACTTAACACTTTTTATCAATTGTAGTCATAATTCTTTTACAATAAGAAATTATTAGTAAAAATCAAACAATGATTATATAATTGGCTCTATGTTACAAAGTGAAAATTCTAATGAAAAATTGCGAATAATCGAAGAGAAAAGTAATAAATCATTGAAATGGACTACTCTAGGCGAAATTCTTTCTAAACTCATATTACCGATCACGAATATAATCTTGGCGAGACTTCTTGCACCAGAAATTTTTGGAATTGTTGCAGGAATAAGCGCGGTTGTTTATTTAGCGGAAATATTTTCTGATGCAGGCTTTTCAAAATATATTGTTCAAAATAAAGAAAGCGAAGATAAAATCCCGTTAATTAGCAGTATTGCTTTCTGGGTTAATATAATCGTTTCTGTAATCCTTTTTGTTCTCATTGCTTCTTTTAACGAAAGTATTGCGAAATTGATTGGAAACGAAGGCTATGGTTTACATCTCTTAATCTCTGCAATTCAAATTCCTTTATATGCGATGTCGAGCGTTTATGTCTCAATGCTTCAAAGACAATTCGAATTTAAAAAACTATTTTTTGTTAGGCTGATAAACGTCATTTCTTCTTTGATTCTATATGTATTGTTTGCTTCATTGAATTTTGGTGTTTGGACGCTGATTATCGCGCCATTGATTGCGGCAGTCATTCAATTTATTGTTCTTATTGTTGCGACAAGATGGGTTCCGAAATGGAAATTTAACTTTTCTCACATGATGCAAATGTTTAGCATAAGTGTTTTTAGTTTTCTTGAAGCTATTCTTGCATGGGTGGCATCTTCATTATTGATAATTTTTCTATCTAACACTTTTACAAAAGATGTTGTGGGCTCTTTTAAAATGGCGAAAACGACAGAAAATTCTATTTTTACTATATTTAGTGCTATTTTTATTCCTATTTTATTAACGACTTTATCTAAACTTCAAAACGATAAAAACGAATTTGATAAACAATATTTTCGCTTTCAAGAACTAGCGGCATTAATTGTTATACCGGCCATAGCTGGAGTCATGATTTATAGCGAGGAAATCACTCAAATCATGCTCGGCAATGACTTTGGCATCAATGCCGTTATAGTAATTAGGTATTACACAATTAGCACAGGATTAGTTTTATTGTTGAGAAGTTTTCCGACGACTTATTTTTTGGCAATTGGTAAACCTATTTATTCTGTTATTACACAAATAATCTTCTTGGTCGTTTATATTCCTGTTGCTTTTTTGACAATAAAGCACAGTAACTATGACATCTTTGTTTACGCGACTACTGCTACAACGTCAATACTTATTATTGTTACCTACATATTTCTTGTTGCAAAATTTAAAGTTTCGCTGAAAAAAACTTTTCTAATCTTGTTAAAACCATTGCTTCCTACGGCAATAATGGCAGGCATTGGCATTGGATTAAAATTTCTCATAACATCTTTTTTAGGTGGCAAGGTGTGGATTTCAATCATTGCAATGGTTATATGTGTTTTAATTTATTTTTTATTGTTATTTTTGTTTAATAGAAAGCAATTCAAAGCATTTATTAAAATCGCAATGAGAAAATAATTTTTATTAATCTTCTCTTTTTTGTCTTGAATCCCATTTCTTTCGTTCTGCAGTGTTGAGAATTTTCTTCCGCATTCTAAAAG
>JBAYST010000035.1:0-7741 GCA_041676005.1 Bacilli bacterium
AAAGATTTGCATAAACCTGGGACCTCTTTTTCAATTGGTGCTCCAATCATGATGAATAATTTTCTTAAAGCAAAAGAAGCGATTTTTAGCTATGGGACAATCGCGAAAAACGCTTTAGAAGTCGCCAACCAATTGGAGTTTGATTCTTACTCAGTTCCTTGTTTGAAACCGATTGACGAAAAGAAATTCATTGAAGTTTTAAAACAATATAAAAAAGTTTACACACTAGAAGAACATAATGTAATTGGAGGACTAGCCTCAATCATCAGCGAATTGATTGCCAAACATCATCTCGATCTCGAATTAAGAGCATTTGGCATCAATGATATTTTATGTTCCGCAGTGGGAGATCAAGAATATTTAAGAAAGGTTAACCATCTCGATATACCTTCTTTACTTAACGAAATAAAGGCGAAAAGAAAATGAGAATTGCGCTAGTAAACGTCGTCTATAAAAAAGGCAGCACGGGTCAAATCGTTGAGAATTTAAAAAATGAGTATCTCAAAGATGGACACGATGTTTATGTCTTGTATGGACGCGGTGCAAAAATCAACGAACCGAAAGTTTATAAAACAGGTTTTGAATTCGAATCAAATGTTCATCACGCAATTTCTAAAGTCAGCGAGAACTTATATGGTGGAATGTTTTTTTCTACTTTAAAATTAAAGCGACTTTTAAAAAGAATAAACCCAGATGTCGTGCATTTACATTGTTTAAACGGATTTTTTGTCAATATTTATTCAATTATTAAGTTTCTTAAAACAAGAAACGTGAAAGTGATTTTGACTAATCACGCCGATTTTATGTTCACTGCAAACTGTGGATTTTCATTGGATTGTAAAAAATGGAAAACTGATCAATGCAAAAATTGTCCATATGTCAAAGAGTTTAATGGAAAGCATTCTTTGACCAAGAGAACCCACTATTTTTACAAAAAAATGCTCAACGCCTTTAAAGGAGCGACTAATTTTGTTATTACTGGAGTTTCCCCAACTTTAACTAAAATGATTGACGAGGCGCCAATTTTTTCAGGCTTACCAGCTGTTTCAATCAATAATGGTTTTAAGCTTGATGATTTTGCCTTTGTCGATCAAGAAGATCCATATAAGAAAATCCGAACTGATGAAAATACCAAAATTGTTTTGCATGTCACTTCTGGATTTCATCTTAAAGATAAAGGTGGATATCACCTATATGATATCGCGCAAAGATATTTAAAGAAAAATGTGAAATTTGTGGTTATTGGCAATATGCGTAACGAAAAGAGTACTGAAAACATTATTTTCCTTGGCCGGGTAAATTCTAAAGATAGCTTAGTTGCCCATTATCATTATGCAGATGCGACAATTTTACTGAGTGAATATGAAACTTTCTCAATGGTCGTTGCTGAATCTCTTCTTTCTGGAACAGAAGTGATCGGCTTCTTATCAGGCGGTCCAGAGTCAGTCGCGCCATTAGAATATGCTGCTTTTGTTGAATTTGGGAATATTGAACATTTTGTCGAAGAATTAGATAAGAAACTCAATGTTAAAGCCGATAAAAAACAAGTGCAAGAAAAAGCAAAAGCGACTTATGACATCAAGCATAGTAAAAACAAATATGAAAGTCTCTTTGAAAATAAAAACAACAAAAAAACAAATTCTTTTATCCACAAAGCAAGAAATGCATTTTCTTCTTTTTTAAATAAAAAATATTCTTCAATCGTCATTGCTTCGGTTTTGTTTGGTTTCTTTTTACTTTATTCTCTATCTTCGATTTTTCCTTCTTTATTTAGTGCTCATTTGAGCGGGGCAATATATCGAGCGGTTATCCTTCTTATATCTGTTTTTGTTATCTTAAGTCTTGCTATTTTACAAAAAAGTAGACCGCGTTTACTATTGACCATTATTCTTTTTGTCTATGCTTTAAGTGCGATAATTATTTCAGTAGTAACTCCTGCCCAAATCGGGTCAATCGATGTGGGACTTATGGATAGACTTAATAACCTGATTCGAACATTTGGAATTATTCTCTTTGTTTTTGCTTTTATTGATGTCTTACCTTCGGTTACAAGAAGAAAAGAAACCATTAAATACTTCTCACTTCTAGTTGCCGCTTTTGCCATATCTGCTGCTTTTTATTCAATCTTCTTTCAATTTAAAGCAATTGTTAATTCGTTTATCGCCGAAGGCGAAGACGCTCATTTTTACCAAATCGCATCTTTTTTCACTAGTAAAAATGCGTATGGGATTATTCTTATGTTTGGGATTATCGGTGCAACGTATTCGATGTTCGGTAGTTCTAAATTAAGACGAAATCTTTTAATTGCTGTCGATTTATTCTTATTCTTAAATCTCATAATCTCTCGGGATAAAACGGCTATTTTACTTGTCAGTTTGATCTTTGCTTTTGGATTCATCTATGTTTATATCACTAGTTTTAAAGCCCATTTTAAACGAAATATGATTATTGGGGTTGCAATTTTAATTATCCTTACATCGTTTACTTTATTTATGACCATTCCTTCTTTACACCCAACCGGAACCGCCTTAGATACCATTCACCACTATTTTTATCAGAATTTCTTTTTAAACGGGATTAGGACAATGGGGACGAGATTTGATGAATTTGGTGAAACATTGCCATTATTTAAAAACCCACAGATAATTTTTGGTTATGGCGACGGATTTGTTTATTCCTTCTACTCTCAATTTACAAATGTGACGTCAATCGACAATGCATACTTGGCTGTCATTTTAAGTGGGGGAATTATCAAAACTATTCTGCTACTTTATATATTCGGTCTTTATTTTTCTAAACTCGTTCTTCTTTTTAGACAAAATAAAAAGATTGCAGTTTTCGCACTTCTCGTGCAGATAATGTTCATCTTGCAAGGATTGACTGAATCGATTTATTATTTAATTTCCTCAGCTTCTGCAATTTTGATTTATGTCTTTACTTATCTACTAGTGACAAGCGAAATTTCGTCTTGTATCGTCGCTAAAGAAAAACGAATTCTTCATGTTGTTGGAGCGTTTAAAAAAGGCGGCACCGAAGCATTTATTCTCGGATATATGAAATTGTTACGGTCTAAAGGAATTACCACAGACGTATATTCTTTTGGCGAAATCGACAAGACTCAAGAAGAAAAAATCAAACTCCACGGAGGTGCAGTTTATAAAGGCACAGCGCCTTCGAAAAAGAATTACTTAAAAGCGTACTTTGATTTTAAGAAATTTTTAAGAAAGCATAACAATTATCTCGTTGTACATGGAGATGCTAATTTCGATAGCGCACTTTATTTAAGGCTCGCTAAAGATTATTTAATTGAACATCGGATTTCACATGCGCACGATACTTTAACCGGAATTAAATTTTCAAAAATAGAAAAACTAATAATGGTGATCAAACGGCTTTCTTTAAAAATCAGCGCTACTGATTTAGTCGCTTGTTCTTATGAAGCCGGGCAAGATATCTTTGGTCAAACTACATTTGATGAATATGGAAAAGTCATCAGGAATCTCGTTGATAGCGAAAGATTTTTAAATGTCGACACCCAAGATGCTGAAGCTCTTAAAAAGATATTTAAAATTCCAAATGACGCTTTTCTCATCGGTAATATCTCTCGCTTTGAAGAAAAGAAAAATCAAGCTTTTATCGTCGATGTTTTTTCAAAAATCGCTAAGGTTAAAGAAAACGCAATTTTGGTTTTAGGCGGACCTGATGGGGGAATTGAAGAGGAAATTAAGATAAAGGTCAAAGAACTAGGCTTAGACAATAAAGTGCGCTTCATAGGCTTAAGAAGCGATGTACCTCTTTGGTTAAAAATCTTTGACTTATATTTATTTCCTTCCAAGTTTGAAGGTTTTGGAATTGTTGTTTTAGAAAATCAAATTGCGGGTTTGCCTACTATTGCTTCTGACCGAGTTCCACGTCTTGCAGATCTCAATTTAGGCCTGGTTGACTTCCTCCCTTTAAATGATATAAACCGTTGGGTCAAACGTTCGTTAACCATGCAAAAACCGGTAATATCTCAAAAAGATATCATTTTTGCACTGAAAAATAACGGATTTGAATTAGAAGAAAATCTCAAACATCTATTAGAACTATACAATTTTTAATTATTTTAAATGTAACTTTTTTAAGAGTTTACTAATTTTAGATTTAATTTTATTTAAGCGAGCTTGTTTGTTTTGATATGCCGAGCTTTCTTTAGCTATGGCTTCATAACCCTTTTTAGCATACAACTTTTCAAGGCGTTTATGATTGCTGCTTTTCACCGTTTGTTTTTCTAAATTATGTTGCATCACTTTTTCAATTTGGATCTTCGCATTCACAGTTTTATCGGCGATGCTTGAAAATGCCAATTGGCCTTTTTTGCTATTGATGAGAATTAAAGAAACCCCTTTGTTGTCATCGAAGTTAGTCAACTCATTTTTGACTCCCCAACCATCTCCTAAAGTAATGTCCCCAGGACGATTGAGATTAGTGTAAAGACATTCATAACACGCAGGTCTTAAAAATGAATTAGTATAAAAAATATCGGTGTATTCTTTTTTAGCAATTTTGTTGCCATTAGAGATAAAACTTTCAAAATGACTATCCCAACCAAACTCTTTATCCCGGAATTCGAAATTAGAAATATTTACATATTGCTTCTTTTGTTTAGTTAAGTAAGCCCGATAGACTTCTGGGCTCATATAGCCATGACAAATCAAATCAACATATAGAAGTTTAGAGTCGTCGATTTTCATAATTTTTATTAAATATCGTAAACCCGCATTTTGACAAGGAACTCCGGAAAACAAAACCTCTTTTTGATTTTTCAAATCAGCGATGACGGAATGGAAAGTGTCATTCAATTTGCTTTCAACATATTTTGATTTAGTCAGTTTGTGAATATCTTCTTTTTTATCGATCCGCAAATGTGAAACTAGGAAATTGTCAGGATCGATACTCGCTCCATAAACAGCTCCACCAGAAGCGAGAACTTTTTCAGCCAAAAGCGGAAAAACTCCTCCTGAGCGACTATTAAGTCTCTGGCTTTCTCGTTTATTTTTAACTGCCAAAACAGCAGTGAGCTTATTAACTATTTTGTTGTCTTCGTTGATATACATGCAAACTTTTTCACATAGTCCACAATGAATGCATTTCTCTAAATCGATAACCGGATAAGAAAATCCCAATTGTCCTTCTTTCATCTCAATAGCTTTAGGTGGACAAACCGTATAACAAGCAGTGCAATTAGCACACTTTTCTTCTTCGAGCGGAAACACTTTATTGTCAACTTTTTCGATGCTCTTAAAATAAGCAATTGCCTTATTTTTTTCAATTTCAATTTCAGCCTTTATTTCAGTAAAATCAAGAGGTTCGTTTTTAAAATTGTTAATCAGTCGAGTTTCCAATTTGAATTTTTTCAAAAATGAAGAAAGCCTTTCATTTGGAGCGCCGGTATATTTTTGTAAAGAAATAATGAATTCTTTTTCAAAGATCGTTGAAAAAACCAAACCATGAAACGAATTGGTTACGACGAAGTCTGCTTTAGCAAACAAAGAGATAAAACGTTCAATCGAAATGCAAGAAGCATAATGGATTTCCGGATCTTCTTTTTTAAAAACATCTCTTATTTGAACTAACCGTAAATTCCTTTTTGCAGCTTCTTTTTTTGCAAACTCGATGAGTTCTTTATCGTCTTCAAGAGTATAAATTAATAAAAATGGTTTTTCTTTTTTCTTTTTGACTAATTTTAACCAATCTTCTTTGCTTAAAAGAAGAGCAGGATCAACATTTGTTTCAATGTCCTTATCTTTCAAAATTCCTTTTAACCAAAGGGCCGTGCTATTCTCGCGTAGTGAAATTTTATTAAATGATGAAACCTCTGAAATAAACTTATTAGTTAAAAACGGGTCTTCAATTTTGGAACCGACACTAGCGGCATAAGAGTATTTCTTATTTGGGTCAGCAAAACTAAGAAAATAAGCAGGATCATTAAAATTCCATCTTGAATTCCATACTTGGTCGCTGCCGGTAACAAAAGCGTCAAATTGTGAATTCAGTTCTACTAACTTAGCGGAATTCGTATATCTTTTAGTTTTGTTGCAGCGATTTAAAAAACAATCAAAAGCTAATATCTTTTTTTGATATTTCGGGTATTTGATCAACGATTTAAGAAAAGCATCAAAAGATCTAAAATCGATAACCTTCCGCTCTTGTTTAAAAGAACGAGGATAATAATTTATCAATTTAGAATCATAACCTTGTTGAGTCAAAAAAGTTTGCAAAGCATAAGTTTGTAAAAGTGCCCCATAATTCAACGCCTTATGAAACGTGATAACCCCGATTCTCATCTTCTTTTTTCCAAGCATGCTTACATTTTACTCTAAACGAGCACAGTAGTTAATGTGATTTTGACTTATAATTGAGATTTCCACTATGAATGTGCTTTTTTCAACATATTATATCGTATATAATAAGTGCAGGCGGAAGGCCGAAAATGGAAAAGTCTATAAAAAAAAGCGAAAATATAAAAAAGAAAAACAATTTACAAAAAAATGAAGACATAGAGTCTTGGACATTCTTTTTCAACTCCTTTAAACAACTCTGGAAAACTTCGAAAATAAAGTTCAATCTTATTTTTCTGGCTCTCTTTTCTTTTTTAACTGTATTGATTGGATATTTTTTAGGGGAATTTTTACTCTCTAAAAATGTTCTTGGAATCGTTTTTTTTATGGCTTTCTATTTAGTATTTTTCTTTTTTTCGCTCAATGCGTTAAGACATATCCTCAACCTTGCTTTAAGAGAATTTCCTAACTGCGGCAACGCTTTGCGTTTTTCTTTGTTTTTGACTTCTATTTTTTGTTCGGCAGTTTTAAGTCCAACTCTATTTGCTCTATTAACGACAATTGGAGGTTCTAAATATTCCGGACTAGGTAATTATGTTTCCTTAATTTTTGTCTCAATTTTTTACATTATGAATATCATTTTCATTTTTTGGGGTGTAAAGTTTTCGCCCAAAATTGATGAAATTGAAAGCAAAATCCTAAACCTATTTAAAAAGAAAGAGAAAGACAATGAAAACTGAGAGATTACAAAAAATTGCAATCATCATTTTTCCAATTGTTCTCAGTTTTTATTTTTTTGGTGTATTCATTTCTAATATTGTCTCTTTATCGCCAGCGTTAAACACTTTTTTTACCGCCGGGTTTTCAAAATTTGCTTGGCGTGCAGCTGTAGCACTTATTTATGGTGCTTATATTATTTTTGTCGTTGTCATTTTTAAAATTAAGTTAAATAAAGAGTTATTACTCATTTCCGGGCTTGTTCTTTCTACAGCGCTAATTTCTCCTTTCTTTAATTTAAAACCGTTGAATACCCAATACATTGATCAATGGTTTCGCCTAGTGCAAGTTCAAATCAAAATTGGTTTTCTAGAAATTCTCAGTTACTATAGCGAATTATTCTTTGGATTTTTGTTCTTGTTTTCGTTATTTTTCGTTCTTCCAACTTTGTTTAGAAAAACAAAACTTCCGTTTATTGTTTTTTATGTTTTGGTTTTCATTATGATCATCGCTTGTATTTTCAGTTACGTGACTGAATTTTCAAAATATTTACACCCGGTTGCATCTGCATATAATGACAACATTAGTTCCTTTTTCACTTCGAAAAATTCATTTGGTATCTTTTTATATCAAGCAGTTTTAATTTCTGTTTATATGATTTTTGTTGGAGGAATCAATTTCCAAAACAAGTTCAAAGGAAAGGC
>JBAYST010000036.1:0-6715 GCA_041676005.1 Bacilli bacterium
AGGATTCATGGACAAAAGGCAAAAAATTGAGAAAAGTTTTTGCGGTATCATAGTTGATTTTTTCTAAAAACATCAATTCAATAATCGAGCCATTTAAAAAATATCCGTAATACTCTTTTATGAGCTGTTCCCTAGAGAAAAATTTGGGATTTAAAAAAACATCATTATCTCTTAGATTCTTTAACAAAGCCCGATGCATAACTAAAGGAGCGATAATAATTTTATGATTCATATTAATATTATATTCTTTTTAAAATAAATATAAAATGATGTTAAAAACATCTTTTATATTTATGGCTTGAATATTCTTGTCGCTTTAACGGCTAACTTCCAACCTTTATAGTGTTGAGAAATTGCACTTTTTGACATTTTAGGTTCGTAAACGCGTTGGAAGACGTGCTTTTTATTTATTTCGTTGAGCGAGGAGAAAAACCCAGTCTTCAATCCAGCTAGATAAGCAGCTCCTAAGGCGGTGGTTTCAAGACATTGTGGAACTTTGACAATCGTTGAGAGAATATCAGACTGAAATTGCAGTAAATAATTGTTTTCAGTTGCACCACCATCGACCTTTAAGGTTTTGACGTCGATTTTAGATTCTTTTTTCATCACTTCAATGACGTCTTTACATTGATAGGCGATTGACTCTAAACTAGCGCGAATAAAATGGCTCTTGTTTGCGCTTCTGCTAAGGCCAAATACAGCCCCACGAGCCTCATTATCCCAATAAGGTGTTCCAAGCCCAACAAAGGCTGGAACGATATAAATTCCATTAGAATCTTTAACTTTAAGCGCATACCTTTCGCTTTCAGTGGCGGTTTCAATCATTTCCATTTCATCTCTTAACCATTGGACGACGGCTCCGCCGATGAAAACCGAACCTTCAAGAGCGTAAGTCACTTTCCCATCGATTTGCCAGGCTACAGTAGTCAATAAGCCTTTTTTACTAAAAAGCGGTTTGTCTCCGATATTCAAAAGCATGAAACATCCGGTTCCATAGGTATTTTTACTTTCGCCTTTTGTAAAACAGGTTTGACCAAATAAAGCTGCTTGCTGGTCACCGGCAACTCCTGCGATCGGCACAGAATCATTGAAAAACGATGCGTTGCCATAAAAGTCAGAAGAAGGTTTTACTTCGGGAAGCATTTTACTTGGAATATCAAACAAAAGGCAGAGCTCTTTATCCCACTTCATTTCGTTAATATTAAAAAGCATCGTTCGAGATGCATTACTAGCATCTGTTGCGTGAACTCTTCCTTTGGTCATTTTATAAATAATCCATGAATCGACAGTGCCGAAAAGCAATTCACCACGTTTGGCTCGTGCTTGTCCGTTTGGAATGTTATCTAAAATAAATCGAATTTTACTCGCTGAGAAATATGGATTGATCAATAATCCAGTTTTTTGGTGGATGAAATCTTTTTGTTTATTGAGCCGATCGCAAATCGCGCTTGACTGTCGCGATTGCCATACGATCGCAGGATAAACCGGTAAACCGGTTGCTTTATCCCACACGATTGTCGTTTCTCTTTGATTCGTAATCCCAATTGAATCGACATCCCGCATTGTTATATTAGCTTGAATAAGAACTTCGTTCACTGTGTCAATGACCGAAATCCAAAGTTGTAAACCGTCTTGTTCTACCCATCCGGGGTAAGGATAAAAACATTTGACTTCTCTTTGAGATTGATATCGAACTTTTCCAGTTTTATCAAATAGAATTGCACGAGTTGATGTTGTTCCTTGGTCGATAGCTAATATGAATCTTTTCATTGTTTTATCTCAACATTTTTTCGATATCCGCGATATCTTTTTTAATATTTCGAGAGAGGACTTCAACTCCATCATTTGTGATTAAAATATCATCCTCGATTCTAATTCCGATTCCGTATTCTTCAAAATATAAACCTGGCTCGACAGTGATGACGTTACCGGATTCTAGAGGCTTAAAGCGATCGGCGGCATCATGTGTATCTAGTCCGAGATGGTGAGATACGTTATGGTAATAATATTTTTTGATATCTTCGTCTTTTTTCATCAACCCTTGGCGGGTCAATTCGTTAGTAAAAAATTCAAGAGTGAAATTTTGAAGATCTGCAATTGTCAGTCCGATACGCGCGTATTCAATGACCGCTTTATTACAGAGTAATACAATTTCATAAATTTTCTTTTGCAAGTCAGAAAAACGTCCGCTTACCGGATAAGTTCGAGAAATATCTGCACAATAACCTCTATGGGTGTAACCGAGGTCAAAAAGAACCAAATCTTTTTCTTTGAGAAAATCCATTTGCGAAGGATAATGCAAAATAGTCGCATTAGCACCACCTGCAATAATAGTTGAAAAAGCTAATTCTGTTCGTTCGAGTTCGCGCCCATAAAATTCGAAGATATCAGCGAGCTCATATTCTCGTCTTCCTGATTTCATCTCATTTAAAATTTTATTGATTCCAAGTGTAGTTAAATTGATGGCTTCTTGAATGCATGCGACCTCATATTTTGATTTCACCATTCTCAATTCAGTGATCAGTGGGTGAATGTCTTTAAATTCGACATGAGGATATAAATTTCTCAGTCTTTCTTTTTCGTCTTGAACCGTAAAATTCTCACGGACATGAAGCGCGGCTCTATGATCAATAAAAACAGTTTTAATTTCGCCAAAATGCAAACTTCCCTTTTGAATTGCTAAATCTATTTTGCTATCTAATGTACCGTTAATCAGAACGTTTTTGAGTTCAGAAATGACTGCAGCTTCACCCATGGTGAAGCGTTTACCGGTCCATTTTTCTTTTAATTCACTATATTCATCGATAAATAAGTATGCTTTTTCTTCTCCGATTCCTTTCACCAATAGAAGGACTGAATTCTCTTGTCTAAAACCTGTTAAATAAAAGAAATCATTGTTGACCTTAAAGGGATACAATTCGTCTTCTGAAGCTATTTTGCTCACTCCGGAATGAACGATCGCCAAAGAACCTTCGGGCAAAAGGTCAAATAATTTTTGTCTACGATTTGATAATTCTGACATAATTTTCTCCTATTTTTGTTTTAAAAATTCATCTATGACACTCGAAGCGCTTTTAACATATGTCCGAAGAAGATTAGAAGCGCCTAATTTAGTTCCTCCAAAATATCTGACAACAACGAGCAGAGCTTTGTCAATTTTTTTTCTTGTTAAAGAAAGAAGTATTGGCCGACCTGCAGTTCCGTGTGGCTCTTTATCATCGCTAGCCTTCGCATAACCCTCAAAGCGCAACGCATAGCAATAATGGCTAGCATTAGGAAATTCTACCTTAATCGATTCGATCATTTCACCGAATTCTTCTTTTGTTGAAAGTGGAATTAGAATTGCGATGAATTTACTTTTTGAAACAGTCGTCGTCGAATAATATTTTTTATCTGGAATCAAATTATTCATTACACAAGTCCCACACTATCCGCTATTGCATCTCCTAAAGAAATAAAGTCGACACTATAGAGATTGAGATCACTAATCGTTGGATTATCGACAATCGGTGGAGTGAAAAGAGGATATGAAGTCCAAAGTGGATCGAAGACATCGTGCAGATCAGCGGCATAGATAATTGAAGCCAAGCGACTATTTATCTCGTTCCCATCATCTTCATAAACCATATATTCAAAACAGTTGACAAACCCGAGATTTGTAAAATCGTCGTTTTCGCGCGTTAGTGAAAAGTAAGCCGTTAAAGTATTTCCCTTATAAAGCGAAGAAATTCCGTATAAGCCTCTGGCTTCACCTTTATTAAGGTAATGATAAGTTTCAGCAGTATAATCCGAGTAACTCGTCACTTTTTCATTTAAAATTGGGTCGCCTTTGACTTTGAAAACCGCTCGTTCACTATCGAGAATTCCAGATATTTTATTTTCTTCAGAGGTTGTAACGTGATCTAAAATGCCAGCTATGATTTCACTGGTTAAATACGCGCGGTGCGGGACAAAGTCGACAAAGACACCTTCGTCTTCATATCCGAGTGTTCCCATCATCGAATTATAAAGCGCTAATTTAATAGAAACGACAGAATTTAAATCATTCGGATCAAAACTGCTGGTCGTTGAAAAATCATCGCTGTTGATGAGCAACGTATCAATTGATTGACCTTCAATTTCATAAGCAAAGTCTCCAAAAGTCATTTCGTCGTGAATCAATCTTTCAAACACGTTGATTTTTTCATCTTGATCAATTCCAAAGATATATTCATCAAGTGAGGCATCAGCAAAAATTTTATACATAAAATGCGTGTCGGTAGTAACAGTCGTCGAATCATCAAGAAGCAGTGTTTCATCATAAATCTTGGCTTCGTAAATGAATTTAATAATCGGCGAAGTCGAATTACCATCATTGACAAAATCTTTCATCGAAGAAGAATCGAGTGTGAAATAACCGACGTGATCTCCACCGCCATCTTTATTCGAAAATGCATCGAGCATTTCGACAATGCTATCAATTCCATTTGGCTCGGCAAATTGCCGTTGCGTCAAATAATAATTTGCATTGTCGTTTCCCTTATAAGTTGAATAAGCATCAAGACCGAGGTTTGCAAAAGAAGTTTTCACGAATTTTGCTAAGACATCACTTGTCACATCGAGGTGATTGAGTTTATTCATCAAATTTCTCACTGTGTCAGGACTGAAATCTGAACTGTTTAGATCAAGCGTAAAACCAGACGATATATTTCCACCTCCGACGGCTGGAGCAATTGATTTCATCAACGAGAATAAAGAAGTTGATTCATCATTCCAAGTATTTGAATATCCAATAAGGTTATCTGTGGTCTTAAGATCTTGTCGGGTCATTTCTTTAATGCCCGCAATTAATTTTGTTTCTGAATTCGCATAAGCAGAATCTCGAGTGCTATCATAGTTATACTCAGCAAGACCAATATCGATATAAAGTTTTTTCATCACTTGTTCAAAGACAGTTAATTTAGGCAAACTAGAATCTGTATCATATTCGTCAAGGAATTCCCTCTGGTCGGCTTTGTTGAGGATATAACTAATATTGATATCTGAGACAATTTCTTCGACGGTGTTACAAACTCTTATGACTCTTGCTTCATCAAATGAGCCAAAACTATCGATTCCAGAACTTCCGAGATTTTCAGGTTTATTTATTTCATTAATGTCATCAATTAAATTCGAAATGATTTCTAATTCGGCAGAATCTTCTCTTGTAGCATCAGCAGCTACGCTATCACGATAAAATCTCATTTCATAATCAGGATTCGTCTTTCCCGTAAATTCGGTGTAAATGTAGTAAACATTCGCGTTGGAGAAATCAACGGCAGCGGAGCCATCAAATAAATTTGAATTTTCAAGGTTACTGATGACATCCTTAATCACGTTAGGTACACAGTCATATAAAGTATCAGAAATATTAAAGTTTTCGAGAATTTCGTGAATTGATTCTGAGGTGATGTTTTCAAGTGCAACATAATCAAAATCAACAGTCATCGTATTCGTATCATCTTTTAATCCTTCATACGTGGTGACTGAATTACCAAAATAAAGGCTTCCTTCTTTATAAGAAGCGTTTTCATCGCTATCAAGAATCACGGCATCGATATGTCGATAACCCCCTGATAAAGAAGCAATAATTTCAACAATTCGACCGATTTCAGCAATTTGATTTTCATAATCAGTACTAATCCCGTAATCAAAATTATTTTCTAAAATATATGAAACTTTCCCAGCTCCATCAACGTATAAACTGCTATTTGCAATGTCTTTTGGCGAGTCTATATCGTAGAGCATTTTCATAATCGCATCACTCGTAAAATAGAAGTACAAGGTATTTTGGAATGATGTTTTTTCATATCCACTACGAGGTCCGCTGCGATGGAAAATATTCGAAATATTTAAATCTAATAAAGCACGATACAAATAATAAGAAGTTTTCGGGTTCCCAGCCAAATCATGAAGCGGGAGTTCTGAATCTCCTTCCATCAATCCAACTTTCTCAAAGTTTTCAATTAATGAGACCGTGGTATCGATTTCATCATCGCGCATCGATTTAGAAGTTGTTTCCTCAATCAAATAGTCAACATTAGCATTACCTAAATCAAAACTGCCTGTGTCTCCACCATCGAGATTTACTTTTTTTAACACGCGATCAAATGAATGATAAACGAGCATTCTTAAACATTTAACATCATTCATCGCATGCAAAACTCTTCCAAGTTGTTGCGCAGTGGCATCTCCACTAGTAAGAGCGCCGATTGGGCTATCAAACGGTGTTTCACTCACATCTAACGAAGCATTTATGTCATCTTTAGTTTCTTGAATTGTTTTAAGGAAGAAAGAAAGTTTTCCGATTTGATCTGAATGATAAAAGCCTTCGATAAAACTCGGATTAGATTCTCCTGATGAGATTTCAGCATCGCTGAGGTTCATGTAAGTGGCAATCCAGATTTCGTTAATCCAGGTGGTCTGATCTGCTGTGCTTATAAACAGAGTTCCACTTTGCGTAATTTCAAAATCTTGCAAGAGATATTCATAAGTCGGTGAACTATCGGTTCCAGGGTCGTTTAAATAATTTTCACCGCCAATATCTCCAAGGGCGTCTTGTAACTTTTCATATAAATAAATATTGAATAAATAACTTCCATCACGTTTATCAATGAAAATGCTCGAATTAGCTAAAGCGTGCAAAACCTGGTTAAGAGCACCGGTGTTAGTCACACTCAAGACATCGACATTAGCA
>JBAYST010000037.1:0-6623 GCA_041676005.1 Bacilli bacterium
TATGAAAGTGGAGGCATCGGAACAACTGCAACTTTAGTTACTGATGTATCTACATTATCTGCTGGAGATATCATTGTCATCTCAACCTCTACTGGTCATGCATTAGGCGCTGCAAATGGAACATTCCGAAGCAGTACTTCAGTCACTATCTCTGGCAACAAAATTACCTCTTTAGGTAGCGCTACACTTCTCACACTTGGTGGAAGTTCAGGAGCTTGGACTCTTTCTAATGACACCGAATATCTTTATTACACTGGTTCAAAAAATACTCTTCAAACCGGAACTTCTTCTAGCTCTGGTAATACTTGGAATATCACTATTACTAGTAATATCGCGACAATAACTAACGTTGCTTCTCCAACTAGAGTTATGCAATATAATAATAGTTCTCCGCGATACGCGTGCTACACTTCTTCGCAAGTAAAACCTAGTATTTATAAAGTAGACGCCTCAACACCTTTATATAACTATGATTATTTAATTGATGTTCTTGATGGTGATTACTGCACGATGGATTTAGCGGGCCTTAATCTCATTTATACTCGTTATAATGCAATGACTTCAACGGAAATCACGCATTTCAATTCAACGATTATCACCGGTCAAGATTCTAATGAATATACCGGTCTAGAAGCTTATACTGAAGCGATGCTCAGAAGAACTAAACTTCAAGGATCTGCAATCTCAAATATTTCTATGGATTTATTTACAAATAATCAATTCCTCTACTTGACTATCGGAATTTCTACTTTATCAATTATCGCGATATTCTCGTACTTCTTAATGAGAAAAAAATATTCTTAAAATTTTAACGTGATAATATTTAAAAACGACCGCTGAGGTTCATTGAGAACTAGCGGTCTTTTTAATTAAAATATAATGAATTATTTTAGAGAGTAAGCCGTTTTTATGAAGTTTTATGAACAAAAACTAAAATATACATTTATATTTAGTTTTATTTTTCTTTTAGTGCTAAACTGAATTTAAGGAGGAAAAAATGAAAAAGATTGCAAAAATCGCAGCGTTATTCTTAGTTTTTGGCTTAGTCGCCTGTTCTGGAAAAGCCATTTCTAGAGGAGAAGCCATTGATATTTTGACTTCAATTGTCGAAAAAGAAGAGGCAGGAGAAATTGGGAACGTTGATGTGTTCAGAGTCGAGGAGATGGTTAAAATAGTCGAGGAACAGGGCACCTTAAAAATTTCACAAATTACTGCCATTGATGGTAAAGCCAAACAGGTTTATTCTAAGCAAGAAATGCAAGTGATTGCAGACGGCGAAAATGAAACGTCTACCACTGAACGGTGGATGTATAAAAAGAACAATGTTATTTATGATGTTTCTCGTAATGATGATGAGAAAGAATATTCGATTAGTGACGAGGAAGAAGATTTAGAATTTTTTAATGAAATGTTTGAAAATATAGATGCGTCGGTCAAAAGTTACTATAACTCATCTGGTTTTACTGCGAGTTTATCTTTACAGTATTTGAATGACCTTGAAGAAATCACCGCAGTCTCTTCGACAAGTATATCAATTGTGAGTGAGTCTCACAAATCAAAAGGACCGGGTCACCTTATCAGTGAGATTGTTTTGTCCTCAAATGATGAAGAAGGAGAACAAACCAGCCCCTCTAGTTTAAAATTCACTTTTACAAATTATCGATTGACGTTTGGAGAAGAATTGACTAAATCTCCTTTCAGTTCAAACGGAACAATGCTCAGTTCGGTGAATCTCAATTATACTCGCGCAAATATCTCTTTACCAAATATTACAGACTACACACTCGTTGAATAAACTATAATAAAATTTAAATGACACTAAAAGAGGCGATTTTCTGCCTCTTTTTTTAAGGTTTACATTACTTGTAAATCGGATTTTGTTATTGTAAAATTAACACGCTGAAAGAAGCAAGAAAAGGAGACTATTATGCCTTTAGTCAATTCAAAAGAACTATTTAAAAAAGCTTACGAGCAAGGATACGCAATCGGAGCTTTTAATGTTAACAATATGGAAGTCGTTCAAGCGATTACCGAAGCTGCTAACGAACTGAGATCACCGATTATTCTACAAGTTTCAGCCGGTGCAAGAAAGTACGCTAAGCACGGTTATTTAATGGCTTTGGTTGAAGCCGCTATCAAAGATACAAATATTCCAATCGTCCTTCATCTCGATCACGGAGACAGTTTTGAACTCTGTAAAGAATGTATCGATGGTGGATTTACTTCTGTCATGATCGATGGTTCTAAGTATTCGTTTGAAGAAAATATTGCTCTAACAAAAAAAGTCGTCGATTATGCTCATGCTCACAATCCTTATATCACTGTTGAAGGCGAACTCGGAACTTTAGCAGGCATCGAAGATGATGTCCACGTTAAAGAGGATGAAGCACAATTCACCAATCCTGACCAAGTCGAAGAATTCGTCAAAAGAACTGGAGTCGATTCACTTGCAATCGCAATTGGTACTTCTCACGGTGCATACAAATTTAAGCCAGGTCAAAAACCTCGATTGAGATTTGATGTTCTTGAAGAAATTTCGCGTCGTCTTCCAAATTTCCCAATCGTCCTTCACGGAGCGTCTAGTGTTCCACAAGAATATGTGAAGATGATTAACGAACACGGTGGCAAAATGCCTGATGCAATTGGAATTCCTGAAGCATTACTCGCACAAGCAGCGAAAATGGCGGTTTGTAAAATCAATATCGATTCTGACCTTCGTCTATCGATGACTGGGACAATTCGTAAACATCTAGTCGAACATCCAGACCATTTCGATCCTCGCCAATACATGGCAGATGCTCGGGCTGCGACCAAAGAACTCGTCAAACATAAAATCAAAAACGTTCTTGGTTCAGACGGAAAAGCTGATTAATTAAATATCTAATAAACGCATCACTCATAACATCTATGATGCGTTTTTTTATTTTTTGACTTTGCTACTTAAAGCATATGGATTGAATTTTTGGATAAGACGTCTTACTTTTATATTGTCATTATTATTCTTCATCGATTTTGAAAGCTTTAAATCATCATCAAATCTGCATCCCATAAAATAAATTATTCAAATTGTTAAGCATAAATTTTAAAGTATTAGACATTGTCTAAAATAATGTGTTTTTCCTAAAAAAATACTTTAAGAGAGAGCGTTAAAATAATAGAATAGGAATGCTAACAAAAATAACCATCATGTTCCAAACCAAATTTGTTAGAGCAAAAGCAATTTTTTTATCATAATTGGAGGAAATAGTATGATCAACGTAATTAAAAGAAATGGTGAAATAGTCGAATTTTCAATTGAGAAAATCGAAGAAGCAATTGAAAAAGCTTTCGTTGCCGAACATAAATCTTATAACGACGAAATCATTCAACTCCTCGCATTGAAAGTGACCGCTGATTTCAATAAAAAAATAAAAAATGAGACAATCTCGGTTGAGGATATTCAAGATTCAGTCGAAAACGTCCTCATCGCTGCGAATTATGTCGACGTTGCTAAATCATACATGATTTACCGCAAACGTCATGAAAACTTAAGACAAATTAAGAACACTAATCTCGATTATAAAAATGTCGTCGATAATTATTTGAAAATCAACGACTGGAGAGTAAAAGAAAATTCGACTGTCACTTATTCGGTAGGAGGTTTAATCCTCTCTAATTCTGGAGCGGTCACCGCGAATTATTGGCTGAGCGAAATTTATGACCCAGAAATTGCTAATGCACATCGAAATGCGGATATTCATCTCCATGATTTATCGATGTTGACCGGCTATTGCGCTGGTTGGTCGCTTAGACAACTGATCAAAGAGGGCTTAGGAGGCGTTCCTGGAAAAATCACTTCTTCTCCGGCTTCTCATCTATCAACTTTATGTAACCAAATGGTCAATTTCCTCGGGATTATGCAAAATGAATGGGCAGGCGCTCAAGCTTTTTCATCCTTTGATACTTATTTAGCCCCGTTTGTCAAAGTCGATAATCTCACTTATAAACAAGTCAAACAATGCATTCAATCGTTCATCTATGGAGTTAACACACCTTCTAGGTGGGGAACTCAAGCCCCGTTTAGTAATATCACTCTCGATTGGGTCGTTCCTAACGATATGGCGGAATTAAATTGCCTCGTCGGAGGAAAAGAAATGGATTTCAAATATAAAGATTGTGTTGAAGAGATGAAGATGATCAACAAGGCCTTTATCGAAATCATGATTGAAGGTGACGCTAATGGAAGAGGATTTCAATATCCGATTCCAACCTATTCAATTACCAAAGACTTTGATTGGAGTGAAACCGAAAACAATAAACTCCTCTTTGAAATGGCAGCTAAATACGGAACTCCGTATTTCTCTAATTACGTCAATTCAGATATGGAACCTTCTGACGTTCGCTCAATGTGTTGCAGACTAAGGCTCGACCTTCGCGAATTAAGAAAAAAATCAGGTGGATTTTTCGGAAGTGGAGAATCGACTGGCTCAATTGGAGTCGTGACAATCAATATGCCGCGCATCGCATATTTATCAACTGACGAAAATGATTTTTATGAAAAATTGAACCATGTAATGGATATCGCTGCGCGTTCTTTAAAAGTCAAAAGAAACACAATTGCTTCTTTGCTCGATGCAGGTCTATATCCATATACAAAACGTTATTTAGGTAATTTCGACAATCACTTTTCAACCATTGGTCTACTCGGGATGAATGAGACTTGTTTAAATGCCCGATGGATCAAAGCACCACTTTCTGATACAAAAGCCCAAACGTTTACTAAAAATGTTCTCAATCACATGAGAGAACGTCTCTCCAATTACCAAGTTCGCTACGGTGATTTATATAACTTAGAAGCAACTCCAGCAGAATCGACTTCGTATCGCCTTGCAAAACACGATCGAATTCAATTTCCAAACATCATCACTGCAAGTGAAAATGATCAAGTTCCATATTATACGAACTCATCACACTTACCTGTCGGTTATACAGACGACATCTTCTCTGCTCTTGATATTCAAGATGACTTACAAACTCTTTACACTTCAGGAACGGTCTTCCATACTTTTCTTGGAGAAAAACTTCCATCTTGGAAATCATGCATGAACTTAGTCAAGAAAATTGCAGAGAATTACCACATTCCATATTACACAATTTCTCCGACTTATTCGGTTTGTAAAGATCACGGATATTTCAAAGGCGAAGTCTTAACTTGCCCGAACTGCGGCAATAAAACTGAAGTTTATTCCCGCATTACCGGTTATTATCGCCCGATTCAAAATTGGAATGATGGAAAAACTCAAGAATACAAACAAAGAAAGGAGTACGATATGAACAACTCTAAATTAACTAACGACAATTGCTCGCCGACCACCGGTTGCGCTTTACCCGATCTAGAAATCGATGGAGCCGTCGAAATAAACAAAAACACGATGCTTTTTGCAACTCACACTTGTCCGAATTGTAAAATGGCGAAAATGCTCTTAGATAAAGCCGGTATCAAGTATGACCTCATCTACGCTGATGAAGAAGAAAATAAAGAAATAGCTTTACGTTACAACGTTTTAAAAGTGCCAACTCTTTTTGTTCCAAAAGATAATGGTTATGAGGTGTTTGAAAACGCTTCTAACATTAAAGATTTTATCGAAAGGAAGTAAATTTTATGACCGATATTATTATCATCGGTGGCGGTCCTGCTGGGATGACAGCGGCTTTATATGCTCTACGAGCAGGCAAAAAAGTTCTCATTCTTGAAAAAGAAAATTTTGGTGGGCAGATCGCAGATTCTCCTCGACTCGAAAACTATCCTTCAATCAAAGAAATCTCTGGACTAGATTGGGCGAGTAATCTCTATGAACAAATCAGTGATTTAGGTGCCGAATTTGAACTCGAAGATGTTTTAAACATTAAAAAAGAAGGAAATATTTTTAAAGTCACGACAAATTATGGAATCCATGAAAGCAAAGCTGTCATCATCGCCAATGGCGTCAGACATCGACGAATCAATGCTAAAAATGAAGATAAATTTTTAGGTCATGGAGTCAGTTATTGCGCGATTTGTGATGGGGCATTTTATAAAGACCAAGAAGTGTTTTTAGTCGGTGATGGAAACACCGCAGTTCAATATGCTTTATTATTGAGCAATTATTGCACTAAAGTGCATGTGGTCACTTTGTTCGATAAATTTTTTGCAGATAAAATCATTGTCGACCGTTTGTTAGCAAAAGAAAATATCACCGTTCGTCATAATTTTAATCTCGTCGAATTAAATGGTGATAAAGAATTAAAAGAGATAACTTTTGAAGACACAAAAACCAAAGAATTAACTGCTTTTAAAACAAACGCTTTATTTGTCGCAATCGGACAAATCCCCGATAATGAAAAATTTCTTCCTTTGGTCGAGCTCGATAAAGGTTATATCCTCACCGATGATGAAATGCGCACGAAAACACCTGGATTATTCGCAATCGGAGATACGCGTAAAAAAACAGTTCGCCAATTGGTGACTGCACTTAACGATGCTTCAATCGCGGCTTTAAACGCGGTTGATCTCATGGATTAAGTCAATATCCGCGAAGTTCAACTGATTCAACATATTTTGATAAAACGCTCTTATAAATGAGGGCGTTTTCTTTTGTCACAGA
>JBAYST010000038.1:0-6144 GCA_041676005.1 Bacilli bacterium
CCATTGAGAAAGTTTTTCCAGTTCCGGTCGCTCCTAAAAGAACTTGAAGTTTTTTACCATCATTGATTCCGGCTACTAATTCCTTAATCGCTTGAGGTTGATCGCCTGTGGGCCTATAAGAAGAAACAATTTTAAAAATATGATCTTTATTCTTTTCCATCTTCTTTAGTTTGCTTCTTTTTCATTTTTTTTCGAGTCTTAAAAACATGATCTTGAAAACCTTCTCCAAACACCGCATTTGTATTTGTATAGGTCACAAAAGCAGTCGGATCAAGGTCTGCAATAAAATCTTTAATCTGCATATATTCGCTTCTTGTTAAGACGCTTCTTAAAATTACTCTTTTTTTATTCGTATATCCACCGACGATGTCAATCAAACTGACACCGCGACCCATCACAGCAGTGATGTATTCAGAAATTTCCTCCCATTTATCTGAAATAACTTCCATGATGAAAGCGTTTTGTCCACGATTATAAACAAATTGAATGACTAAAGCAGTCATAAACGCGGAGATAATTCCGGATAGACAATTGACGATATAATTTGGGAACTCTAACGCGAAAATAGCAGTGATGATAATTACTGCATCAATTATAAAACTGCTGACTGAAACATTTATCCCTAAATATTTCTTCATGATCATCGCAAGAATATCTACTCCTCCGGTCGAGCCTCGTCCAATAAATGTTAGAGCAACTCCTAGACCAATAGTGATTCCACCAAAAATAGCATTCAGAATTAAATCGCCTGTCGATGCCACGCCGCCATGCATGGAAGCGACCGCACTAGCAAGATCTTGAAATATCGTCACTCGATAAAAAATCATATAAAAAAGCGGATACAAAATAGAAGCGAGTAAAGTTTTAAGCGCAAATTCTTTTCCTAATGTAAATAAAGATAAAAACCATAGTGAAATAGTTAAAATCCAAATACAAATATCGATGATATCGCCAAAATGAGGCAAGAGTTTTTGAATGATAAAACTTATCCCGCTTATCCCACCGGCGACAATCGTGTTTTTAGTAAGAAAAATCGCAGTTCCAAAAGCGAGTAGCAATGACCCGACAAAAATCAAAAAGAAATGATAGATAATTTGTTGGCGTTCATTTTTCGTCAACTTCTTTTTATTTTTTAACGTTTCCATTTTTCATGGCCTCCATTTCTAGATATGAATAAACAAATCCGTCTAATTCTCCATTCATCACTGCCTCGACATCAGCGGTTTCATAATCGGTACGATTGTCTTTTACTAACGTATATGGACAAAACACATATGACCTTATTTGACTACCCCATTCAATATTTTTTTGCGTACCGACAATATTTTTTAATTGCGAATCACGTTTTTCCAATTCTACTTGATAGAGGCGAGATCTGAGCATCTGCATTGCGGTTTCTTTGTTGAGGAGTTGACTCCTTTCGATTTGACAACTGACGACGATTCCGGTCGGTAAATGCGTGATTCTCACCGCAGATTCGACTTTGTTGACGTTTTGTCCGCCAGCGCCTCCACTTCGGTATGTATCAATTTTTAAATCGACTTCGTTTATTTTCACATCAATATCGCCTTTGAATTCAGGCACGATATTGACCGATGCAAATGATGTATGTCTTCTTTTGTTTGAATCAAAAGGAGAAATTCTCACCAACCGATGAACTCCTTTTTCACTTTTTAAAAGTCCATAAGCATTTTTTCCACTTATTTTTACCGTCGCGGATTTCATCCCGGCTTCATCACCGTATTGATAGTCGACAACCGCGAATTTTAGATGATGAAGATCTGCAAAACGAGAGTACATTCTCAAAAGCATATCGGCCCAATCTTGAGCTTCGGTTCCTCCTGCTCCAGGGTGAATATCCATTATCGCGTTTAAAGAATCAAATTTACCTTTGAATAAAATCGCGACTTTGAATTCTCTAGCCTCTTTTATCACCAGCCGGTATTGTTCTTCAATTTGACTAGCCAAAGAAAAATCATCTAGTTCGATTAATTCGATTAAATTGGTGATGTCTTGTAATATTTGTTGGTAGCTTTCAACGATATTTTTTCGATAGTTTAATTCGTTGATAGTCTCCATTGCTTTATTATTATCTTGCCAAAAATTTTCGCTTTGCGAAATCGCCTCTAATTTTTCAATTTCCTTTTCTAATAGGGCGATGTCAAAGAGAATACCCGAGTTGCCGTGTTGATTCGGCAACAGCACACAATTCGTTTTTCATAACCATCATGTCTTTCATTTTATTTGCTTTCCTCGATAGGTTTTTCATCTCTTGCAAGCGTCTTTTTTTCATCTTCTTGCACTGCTTGATTTTCAATTACCTCAGGTTCAGTTGGTTTTTCAACTGGTTTAATTTCAATTTTGACATTTAACATGTTTAAAACCGCATCGACCGAGGACAAAGATAACATCTCTCTAAAAAGAGCGTATCCTTCGTTGACGTAATCTTGAAGAGGGTTGACGTTAGCGTAGCTTCTTAGAAAAATACCTTCTCTTAGTCTAGCCATTGTGTCGATGTGTTTAGTCCAGTTTTGATCAATGGTCCGTAAAATAAAACTTCTTTCGACTTGATCGGCAACTTCTGCCGGCCAAGTCATTCTCATTTCTTTGTATCTATCTAATAAAACGATTCCTAAATCTACTCCAGTTTCATCACTTGGAGCTTCTTCATAAAGGTTTTTCTTAATCGAACCATTTGGTAAAAATCTCGGTTCAACTTCTTTAATGAGTAGATCAGCATCAATCAATTTAGCGTTACTTCCAACGGGAATTGATTTATTGGCCAAAAATTCTCCGGTTGTTTGGAAAATTTCTTCGATGATTTCTGTGATATCTTCTCCAAATAAAATTTTATCTCGTTTTGAATAGATGATTTGTCTTTGCTTTGCTAAAACATCATCGTAATCAAGTAATGATTTTCGTGTGTCAAAGTTTTGCCCTTCAATTCTCTTTTGCGCAGAAGTGATCACATCGCTGATCATCTTCATTTCTAAGGCTTCATCACCAACGGTTTTTTCAATATATTTGCGAATTCCATCGCTTGCAAAACGAACTAATAATGTATCATCAAAAGAAACATAGAACCGCGAAAATCCCGGATCTCCTTGACGACCGCTACGACCTCTTAATTGGTTATCGATTCGACGTGCTTCGTGTCGTTCAGTTCCAAAGACGCAAAGACCACCTAATTCTTTTACTTCATCACTCAATTTGATATCAGTTCCACGACCTGCCATATTAGTCGCGAGCGTAATGGCGCCTTTTTCACCAGCATGTGAGATAATTTCTGCTTCGCGAGCGTGGTTTTTAGCATTTAACATTTCGTGTTTTAAATTAGCTTCTGTGAGATATTGTGAAATCTCTTCAGAAGATTCAACCGAAACAGTTCCAATTAAAATTGGCTGTCCTTTAGCGTGTCGTTCTTTTACTTCCTCAATCAACGCTCTGAGTTTTGGTCCTTTATGAGCGTAGACATAGTCTAAAGCATCAACTCTAATCACTGGACGATTGGTTGGAACTTGTAAAACTCGCATATTATAAATTTTTTGAAACTCTTCTTCTTCGGTTTTCGCAGTTCCAGTCATACCGGATATTTTGCGATATAGCCTAAAGAAGTTCTGATATGTAATAGTCGCCATCGTAATCGTTTCTTGTTTGATTTCAACGTTTTCTTTTGCTTGTACGGCTTGATGTAAACCATCAGACCATTCGCGCCCCGGAAGAACACGCCCAGTGAATTGGTCAATAATTTGAATTTGTCCTTCTTGATCCACTAAATAATCGACATCTCTAAACATAATGAAATTCGCTCTAAGGGCGTTATGAATTCGATGAACTAAATCTGAGTATTCTGGAGCATACAAATTTCTAATTCCAAACATTCTTTCTGCCTTAGAGTTCCCGGCATCGGTTAAATTAACGGTTTTATCTTTGACGTCGACCGTGTAATCAACTTCCTTTTTTAAAGTTTTGACGAATCGGTCTGCGACAGTATATTGACTTGGACTAGCTTTAGCACCTCCGGAAATAATAAGTGGGGTTCTACTCTCATCGATCAAAATTGAGTCTGCTTCATCGACAATCGCATAATCTAGTCCTCGTAAAACTCGTCCATTTAAAGATTGAGACATATTGTCTCTTAAATAATCAAAACCGAGTTCTGCGTTAGTTGTATACGTCACATCACATAAGTATGCCTCTCTTTTTTCACTCGTGGTTTTAGATCTTAAATTAACTCCGACTTTCAACCCGAGAAAAGTATAAATTTGGCCCATCCACTCCGCATCTCGACTCGCCAAATATTCATTGACAGTTACGACATGCACGCCTTTGCCCGCTAGTGCATTTAAATAAACAGTCATCGTCGCGGTTAAGGTTTTCCCTTCACCTGTTTTCATCTCTGCAACATCGCCTTCATTGAGAATCAAAGCGCCGATGATTTGAACCTTAAATGGAAATTGATTCAACACACGTCGAGCCGCTTCTCTAGAGACTGCAAAAGCTTCAATACGAATATCGGCCAATGACTTTCCTTCAGAAAGCAATTGCTTAAAATACGGCGTTTTAGCTCGAAGTTCTTCATCGCTCAACGCTTTCATTTTATCTTCTAAAGCGACAATTTTATCAGCTTCAATCGAATATTTTTTTAATGCCCTTTTATCGAAAAAACTCATTTTATTTCCTGCCTTTCAAGTGATGTTTAATCCTAATACTCACAATTCTTTAATATCTTATCACTTAACCTATGGTTAGTCTAACATATATAACTAAACCGCAAAAAAGGTCGCTTCTAAATAGAAGAAATTCCTTGTTTCTTGATGACTTTTGCCATCACTAAAACTTCAATTCTTTTGGGGTTAAATTCACTTAATAAAGCTATACACGATTTGATTGTGGAGCCAGTAGTAAAAACATCATCAACAAGAAGAATTTTCTTGCCTTTTATTTGATTTCCGTCATAAATTTTTAAACGTTTTATCACTAGATTTCTATCTTCTATTTTTTGATCAGATTGTTTGATGGGACTTGTCTTTTTAAGCACCTTTAAAACTGGCAATTTTAGTCCCTTAAAAATCTCTTCGACATGATTGAATCCTCTTTTTAAATCATCATCAATAAAGCTAGGAATTGGCACTATATAAAAGCCTGTAAATTTCAATCTTAAAAACGGTAAAAATGATGAAAGAAAAACCACTGCAAGTTCAATGTCGTAACACCCTTTTAAAACGAAAAGTTTTTCTTTAATAAAATCATCATAATCGTAAAGTGCGAGGCACTGAATTTTTTCAATTCTAAATCTTTTAAAGACTGGGTGAAAATTTTTATAACATTGTTCACAGACGGAAGCTCTTTTAAGCCCGATTGTTCTGTAGGAATTCGAAGTAAAATTTTTAAAACAAACCTTGCAAATCTCTGTTCTTTCTTTCAATTTCGCTAATACACTCAACAATTTCGCTAGTTTTTCTTTGACCAATGAAAATCACCTCCCCCTTTGGAGATTCTTTTTTTCTTCCCACTCTTCCACTGATTTGAATAAGAGTTTCACTTGAAAAAATTTTATGATTTGCTCCAAAAACAATAACTTGTAAATCTTTATAAGTCACGCCTCTTTCTAACACCGAAGTCGTGATTAAATACTCGATTTTATTATTTTTTATTTTATAGATTTCCTCCTCTTTTCCTTTTCGTTTTGAGTGGATAAATCCACCATTTTTAACAAATGGTTTTATCAATTTAAATACTTCTTCACAACGTTCAATTGTCGGAACAAAAACGAACACTCTTTTACCTCTTTTAATTAAGTTTTTTAGTGCGAATATCAAGTATATGAAATCAATGATTTTTGGGAGGATGATCACTTTGGGAACGGGAAGCGGAAAGCCATGATATCGAACGTTTAAACTCTCAATTTTTCGATTGCTTTTTTTATAAAAAATGAGGAGTTCTTTTGAAGGCGTCGCACTCAATAAAATGTGCTGCCCTTTTACTGATTTTTTAAAGAATGTTTCAAGCACCCCGTTCCCTCGATATGGAAATGCATCCACTTCATCAAAAATCAATAAATCAAAAAAGTTTTCAAACCGATATAGTTGATGTGCGGTCAAACAAATAATATCTCCATCTAACTTATTTGTGTGCCCCCCG
>JBAYST010000039.1:0-5918 GCA_041676005.1 Bacilli bacterium
AGAAGCCAAAAGCTCTCGAGCTTTAGAAAGCCTTACTTCTTTAGTAGAAACGACGACTGCAGTCATTCGGGACGGGAAAATCAAAGAAATTCCAATCGATGAAGTCGTCGTGGGTGACCTAATCCATCTAGGAGCAGGAGACGTCCTTCCATGTGATGGGCGGATCATCGACGCAAAAGACTTGTTCATCACTCAAGCCTCACTTACCGGTGAATCCGAAGCGATTGAAAAAATTGCGGTAATCGAAGGACCGCTTAGTAAAAATGTCACCGATATTCGAAATTTAGTTTTTATGGGCACAACGGTAATCAGTGGTTCGGCGAGGATGATCGCGGTTCAAGTCGGTAAGAAAACCATCCTCGGAGAAACTGCAAAAAATCTGACGGTCAAACCACCTCAAACAAGTTTTGAAAAGGGAATTAAGTCGGTCTCTTATTTGCTTATCGCATTCATGCTCGTCATGGTTCCGCTTGTCCTTCTTATCAGTGGATTTAGAACTTCTCAATGGCTTAAAGCGTTTCTTTTTGCGATTTCTGTCGCAGTTGGTTTAACTCCGGAAATGCTCCCGATGATCGTCACCACCTGCTTAGCAAAAGGGGCGAATTTGATGTCGAAGAAGAAGGTTATTATTAAAAAACTCGATTCGATTCAAAACTTTGGGGCGATGGACATTTTATGTACAGATAAGACCGGAACTCTAACTCAAGACCAAGTCGTCTTAGAACAGCATTTAGACGTTCACGGACAAGAAGACTTACGCGTTTTAAGACATGCCTTTTTAAATTCTTATTATCAAACCGGACTAAAAAATATCCTCGATTTATCGATTATCAATAAAACTAATGAACTTTCAGCGAGTTTTTCTGAACTGGGATCGTTGAGTAAGAATTATCAAAAAGTCGATGAAATTCCTTTTGATTTCTCCAGACGAATGATGTCGGTTGTGGTCAAAGACAAGGCGAATAAAGTCCAAATGATCACCAAAGGCGCTGTCGAAGAAATTCTCAGTGTCTGTTCTTATGCTGAATATCAAGGCACCGTTCTCCCGCTCAGTAAAAAATTAAAAAAAGAAATACTTAATAATGTCCATAAATATAATGGGCAAGGAATGCGCGTTATCGCTTTAGCCCAAAAAACTAATCCTTCACCAGTTGGAGCTTTCTCGACCAAAGACGAGTGCGAGATGGTCTTGATCGGTTATTTAACGTTCTTAGATCCGGCAAAACCATCGGCAAAAGGAGCGATTAAAGAACTGCTCAATTATGGTGTACAAGTAAAAATTTTAACGGGCGATAATGAAAAAGTGACACAGCGGATTTGCCAAGATGTCGGTCTTGATTCAAAGAGCATCATGCTCGGAAGTGAAGTTGAAGCTTGTACTGATGCTGAACTTAAAAAAAGAGTCGATGACATTGTGATTTTCGCTAAACTCCTTCCCGAGCAAAAAGCACGGATTGTCAAATTGCTCAAATCAAAAGGACACGTTGTCGGATATATGGGAGATGGAATCAACGATGCTAGTGCAATGCGCGAAGCGGATATAGGAATTTCCGTCGACACTGCAGTCGATATCGCCAAAGAATCTGCAGATGTCATCTTATTAGAAAAAAATCTCAATGTTTTAAAAGACGGTTTAGTCGAAGGCCGGAAAGTTTATAACAACTTGATGAAGTACATCAAAATCACAGCGAGTTCAAATTTTGGAAATATGTTTTCGGTCGTAATCGCCAGCATTTTCCTTCCGTTTTTACCGATGCTTCCCGTGCAATTGATTTTGTTGAATATGATATATGACATTTCTTGTATTGCGATTCCCTGGGACAATGTCGATCCTGAATATCTCTTAAAACCGCGAAAGTGGGAAGTGAATGATATTTTCCGCTTTATGCTCTTTTTTGGACCGCTATCTTCAATCTTCGATGTTGCGACTTTCGCAATGCTTTTCTATGTTTTTGCCCCGGCTGCTCTAGGTGGACAATATGCGACTTTAGGCGCTGATCAACAAGTTGTATTCATGATGCTTTTCCAAACCGGATGGTTCATTGAATCGATGTGGTCGCAATCGATTATCATTCACGTTTTAAGATCTAAACACTTCCCAATTTTCAAAACGAATGCTTCGGCAGCACTTTATTCATTTACGTTTATTGCCATTGTCACCGCGTCGATATTGCCCTATCTACCAAGTGTTAACAAGATGCTCGGTTTTGAACCGATCGGAGGTCTATACTTCCTCTTTGTAATCGGAATAATGGTCGCTTATATCGGTTTAACTTCTTTAATAAAGAAGATATACAGTAAAAAGAATCCTGCATTTTTATAAGTCGTCTCAGTTGACACCCTATGGGGGTGAGCACTAAGATGAGAACATGATTAAACGTAAATATAAAATTGAAGGAATGTTTTGTGCGGCTTGTGAAATTCATGTCGAAAAAGCAGCACTAAAGGGCGATGGAGTCAGTGAAGTTCATGTCAACTTGCTCACGAATACGATGGAAGTCATTTTCGAGCACAAGATCGATGATGAGTCGGTGATTGAAAATGTCAAAAGAGCAGGTTATAAAGCTTCGGTCTTTGAAGAAGATTATTCAAAAAGAAAACTCAGTCGAAAAAAAAGCTTAAATAAGATTTTAATAAAAATGGTTATCTCTATCTTTTTGCTTTTGGTTTTGATGTATTTTTCGATGGGAGAAATGTTCGCTTGGCCACTTTTTAATCTTTCCTCGATCAACTTAGGAATTCAAATGGGTTTGACTTTAATCATCATGGTCATCTTCTTTGATTATTTTAAAAAAGGTTTTAAAGGATTATTTTCTTTACACCCGACAATGGAAAGTCTCGTCTCCTTAGGGAGTCTTGTCAGTTTTGCATATGGAATTTATGCTTTTGTTAAAGTGATTCTCGCTGAAAAAATCGGCGATATGGAAATCATTCATCATTGGCGGCACAATGTCTATTTTGAAGCTGGAGCGATGATTTTAGTTCTCGTCAGTTTAGGAAAATTTCTTGAAGCAGTGGCCAAAGATAAAACAACTTCTTCTTTAGAACACCTTTTCTCTTTAGCGCCTGATTATGCGATTGTCAAAAAAGGTGAAGAATATATCGAAACCGCAGTGAAGGATTTAAAGATTGGAGATTTGATCATCATCAAACCCGGAGACGGAATTCCAATCGATGGGAAAATCGTTGAAGGATACGGCTATTTAGAAGAATCTGCTCTGACCGGCGAACCTTTACCTCGTTATAAAAAGGTTGGCGATCACGTCATAGGTGGTTCAATAAACCAAAATGGCTTCTTTATTTTTGAAGTCACCTCTTTAGGTAAAGACACAGTTTTAGCAAAAATCATCAATCTCGTAGAAGAAGCCTCTTCATCTAAGGCACGTTTAGCCTCAATTGCGGATAAGGTTTCTTCAATTTTTGTTCCCATTGTCATCGGAATTTCAATTCTGACTTTTATCATTTGGTATTTTGTCGGAGGTAAGGACGTTGAACAGGCAATCATGTTTGCGGTTTCGGTCTTAGTCATTTCTTGCCCGTGTGCGCTTGGACTTGCCACTCCAGTGGCGATTATGGTCGGAACCGGTAAAGGGGCCGAGAATGGGATTTTGATCAAATCTGCGCAGGCTTTTGAGTCTTTGAGCAAAGTGAAGACGATCGCTTTTGATAAAACCGGAACTTTGACCAGCGGACATTTAAAAATTATCGATTATAAAATTGTCAGTAAAGAATATGAAGAGATCGATTCGATCATCTATTCGAGTGAAGTGAAGAGCAATCATCCACTTTCGATGTCGATCGTCCAATATTTTGAAAATGCAAAAACTCCTAAAATCGAGGTCCAGAATTTTGAAAACTTGCCTGGACATGGAATTAAATCGATTTATAAAGGGCAAGAAGTCTATATCGGAAGTGAAGACTTGATGAAGAAAATTGGCGTCAAAGAAAAATTGCTTGTTGGTTCTGAAAATTCTTCAACTCTTGTCTATGTTGCAATTGGACAAAAATTAGTCGCTTTTATCGAATTAGTCGACACGATAAAAATAGATACTATCGAAGCGGTTAAGAAACTGAAAGAACTCGATTATCGGCTCGTTCTCATTTCTGGCGATAACGAACTCGCGACTAGTGCGCTTGCGCAAAAAGTCGGAATTGATGAACATTATGCAAATGTTAAACCAAATGAAAAACAAGTTAAAGTTCATGAATTACAAGTCGGTGGCAATCTTGTCGCGATGGTCGGAGACGGGATTAACGACGCTCCTGCCTTAGAAAGTGCGGATATTGGGATTGCAATTGGAACAGGGGCTAATGTCGCCATTGAAAGCGCTGACATCGTCTTGATGAACCCGTCTTTGATGGATTTAGTTAACGCTCTTCACCTCGGAAGGAAAGTCGTCAAAAACATCAAGATGAATCTCTTTTATGCCTTCATTTATAATGTTATCGGAATTCCACTTGCTGCTGGCGTTTTCTTTAGTGCCTTTGGTCTAGCTTTAAATCCGATGATCGCTAGTGGCATCATGTCGATTTCATCTCTTACCGTCGTCTTAAACGCCCTTTTATTGAAAAGAACCAAATTATATAAAAAAGAAAAGGAGGTCAGTAAATGAAAACTGTCATCAAAGTCGAAGGAATGACTTGTCATCACTGTGTGAACCATGTCAAAGCAGCACTTTTAGAAATTCCTCAAGTAGTAGACGTAATAGTAAATTTAATCGAAGGAAAAGCCACGATTATCAGCAATGAAAAAATCGCTGAAAAAGTTTTTGAAAAAGCGATTAGCGATGCTGGTTATACTTTTATCGGAGTCGAATAATGCAAGCTGATCCCAAAAAAGTTATTCGCTATGTCAATGTTGCAAAAGGCCAATTAGAAGGGATTAATAAAATGATCTCAAACGATGAATATTGCATCGATATCTCCAATCAAATCCTCGCCGCAATTGCTGTTCTTAATAAGGCGAATAATGAGATTATCACTGCCCATATCGGACACTGCATCAAAAACGCCAAGGGCGAAGAATTCGATCGAAAAATGGAAGAGATAAGTCGTCTCTTAAAAAGAACTCTTTAAGTTTAAAAATGGAAGTTTGAACTTCCTTTTTTATTTTTTTAAGCCAAGTATTCTTTACTTTTCCCTTTTCCTTATTCATAATGAATACCTAGTTAGAAGGCGAGGGTTTTAATGGATTTGCGAAAATTAGAAGAAGAACGTTTAGTGGCGTTTCAATCTAGTAAGAAAAAAAATGAAATCGGTTATCTTTTCCTTATTTCGGGACTGATTTTAACTCTACTTTTTTCTTTGATTATCGCTTTTAGCGGGGGAACTAGACCGGTTTTTACAATTTTTCTAGTAGTCGGAATACTCTTATTGATTCTTGCTGTAGTCTTTATCTTTCTTTCAAATAGTGAAAATAAAAAATATCGAAATAAAGTCTCGCGAATCGTCGCTCAAGCCGTCTTAGAAAACCTTTATGGAAAAGTCGAATTGAATGATGAAAATTCTTCCTCAATCGATGAGTTAATCGCTTTTGATGTCGCTCATAAACCAGACCGTCATAAGACGGTGAATCATTATTTTGGCAAATACCAAAACGTTAAATTTGAAACCGGCGGATTGATTCTTGAAAAAGAAACAATGGCTGAAGTGAGCAAAAAGACGAAGAAAAAATATCAAGCTTATTTCAACGGCTTTTTCATCCATCTGATGTTTAAAAATTTGTTCAAAGGAACATTGCTCGTCAAAGAAGCTGAATTTTGGACTGAAAACAAAGATACAAATTTAGAAAAATATGAAACTGGAGATGATGATTTTGATCAGAGATTTAAAATTTATACTTCTAATCGTGAATTAGCGGATTCGATTTTAACCACACGCTTTATTAAACATTTAAGTGAGATCGCTGATGCAAATGC
>JBAYST010000040.1:0-5914 GCA_041676005.1 Bacilli bacterium
ATGGACATAGCACCATTGAAGATTTTAAAAACTCATTTCGCGGTTGGAAATTGATGGCGCTTTGGTTTAACCCCAATTTGATGTGGTTTTATAAAAATGCTGACTTTATTATTACTCCTACGCTGTATTCCAAAAAATGTATTGATAATTATAAGTTAGGAACCGAAGTGATTCATGTTTCAAACGGAATCGAACCAAAAGATTATGCACTCGATAAAAAGAAGATTACTGATTTTAAAAAACATTTCAAAATCACCGATGAACATGTCGTGATCAGTGTTGGTTTTCCTTTTAATAGAAAAGGAATCAAAGATTTCTTTGAAATTGCTAGGCAAAGACCTGAAACAAAGTTCATTTGGTTTGGTTTTTTGCAAAACATTCTCATTTCAAGAGATGTTAAAAAAGCGATTAGACAAAAGCCTGAAAATGTTTTGATGCCCGGCTATATTGATAACGCGATTATCAAAGGAGCATACCGCTATGCAGAATGTTTACTTTTCCCTTCTTATGAAGAAACTGAAGGAATTGTCGTTTTAGAAGCATTGGCATCTAGTTGTCCAGTTTTAATTCGCGATATCGGTGTTTATGCGGACTGGCTCAAAGATGGACGAGATTGTTATAAGGCTCGAAATAATGATGAGTTTTTAGAAAAACTAGATTATCTAATGTCACACGATAATACAAAAATTGTGGAAAATGGTTTTAAACTCGTCGAAGAAAGAACATTAGAAAAATGTGGTCAAGAGCTTAAAAAAGCTTATGAACAACTACTGAAAAAATTTAAAAAAGCCGTTAAATAGAAATTCACTTCAAAGACATAAAATTACTAATCAATTTTAATTGATATTAAATATCTAATTGTGGTATTATCTTAAAGCACGACTTACTTTGGTAGCAAAAACCAAGGCGGAAGGAGTAAAAAGACAATGAAAAAAGGACTACACCCAAATTATCACAAATGCACAGTGACTTGTTCTTCTTGTGGAACAACATTCGAAACCGGTTCTACCCTTGACGAAATCAAGGTTGATACCTGCTCGAATTGTCACCCTTTCTATACCGGGAAGAAGAGATTCGTCCAGGCCGAAGGACGTGTTGATAAATTCAACAAAAAATACGGTCTTGATAATAACGAGAAGTAAATTCAAAAAAACATCCGATGAACGGGTGTTTTTTTATTCTGAGTAAAACAACACTTTATTCATTGAATAAATATCAGATAAAATAATATAATAAAAGATACGATATTTCAGGAGGTCATTTCCCAATGAAAAACAAATTTTATATCACCACCCCAATTTATTACCCAAGCGCGAAACTTCATATCGGACATGCTTATTCAACGACCCTAACTGATATTTTAGCGCGCTATCATCGAATGCGCGGTGAAGAAACTTATTTCTTGACCGGTTCAGATGAACACGGGATGAAGATTGAAAAAAATGCTATTGCAGCCGGTCTTTCTCCTCAAGCATTTGTCGATCAGATTGTCATTTCATTTAAGAATCTTTGGACTGCTTTAGATATTTCTAATGATGATTTCATTCGCACTACCGACCCTAGACATATTGAGACTGTCCAAAAAATCTTTTCAAGACTCATCGACAATGGAGATATTTATCTTGGAGTCTATGAGGGATGGTATTGTCGAGAATGCGAAGCTTTTTGGACCGAAACCCAAGTTGGGCCAGAGCATCTTTGCCCCGACTGTCATCGACCAGTGCAAAAGGCCCAAGAAGATGCATATTTTTTCAAAACTCATAAATATACTGAAAGACTTTTAAAACATTATGCTGAACATCCAAATTTCCTTTTGCCGGAATCACGTAAAAACGAAATGGTCAACACATTTATCAAACCCGGTTTAGAAGATCTTTGCGTTTCACGTACCTCTTTTTCTTGGGGAGTACCAATCATCGAAGATCCCAAACACGTCGTTTATGTTTGGCTTGATGCTTTGACCAATTACATTTCGGCTTTAGGCTATCTAAGTGAAGATGATTCATTATTTAAAAAATTCTGGCTTGATGAAAAAAGTGAAAAAGTACATATTTTAGGCGCTGATATCACACGCTTTCACGCGATTTATTGGCCGATGTTTTTAATGGCGCTAGATTTACCACTTCCAGATCAAGAATTAGTTCACGGTTTGCTCATGACCAAAGAGGGGAAAATGTCTAAATCCAAAGGTAATACGATTGATCCATTTCCTTTAATTGAACGTTATGGTGTTGATGCTGTGCGATATTATTTAGCGCGCGAGGTTTCTTTCGGTGCTGATGGTCAATTTACTCCCGAGCAATTCGTCGAAAGAATCAATATGGATTTGGCAAACAATCTCGGCAATCTTTTAAATCGGACAGTTTCGATGATCAATAAATATTTTGAAGGTATAATTCCAGATTTCTTATCTGGAATAAATCCTTTTGATCAAGAAGTCGAAAACCTAATTGTTTCAACGATTAAAGAATATGAAGAACAGTTTAATAAACTCCATGTCACCGAAGCGATTATCGCGGTGATGAAACTCGTTTCTAGAGGAAATAAATATATTGATGAAACAATGCCTTGGGTTCTTGTTAAAGAAGGTAAAAAGCGCGAATTAGAGTCTTCGATGGCACACCTTGTGCGGATCCTTTATATCGCGGGAATATTGCTTCAACCAATTCTCACCCATAAATCGAGTTTACTTCTTGATCAAATCGGAATTGAAAAAGAAAAACGGACTTATGAAAGTATTAAAAACGAGCATTTACTCGATCAGATCAAAGTTCAAAAAGGAGAACAATTGTTTCCTCGCCTTGATGAAACGAGTGAAGTTGCTTATATCGTTGAGAGGATACAAAAAAATGATAAAAATTAAAAGAAAAATAATCTTGCCGTCATGTTTTACTTTATTAACTGTTTTACTTTTAACAAGTTGTATCAAGGGCGTTTCATCTTCTTCCACTTTAACCGTCGAGGATATCAATCTTTATTTTGTCGGACAAAATTATAAAGATTATGGAAATGCTCTGATCACACTCAAAAGTTTCTTAAAAGAAGAGCGATTAGAAATCAGTGACCCTAATTTAGCTTTTTATGATTGTAAAGATCCAGATAATGAAAGTTTTCTTATCGAGGATACATTTAATAAAACCGGCGAATATGAAATAAATGTCAAATACAAAGACAAATATACCGCGAATTTTAAAATTGATGTCGGAAACGGAGCGTTTGTTCCTGACGAACTCACCTATTTAAGCCAAGACGTTCAAACTAACTATGCACCTGCACTTGGCAATCAAAAAATGCTGGTCATCCCGATTAAATTAGAGTCAGGAAGCCTTATCAACTCTTCAACTGCTCAATGGACAACGACAAAACTGCAGAATATCGATAATTATTATTTTGGAACTGTTCCAAACAGCATTTCTTTAAAAGATTACTATAGTACTGCCTCTTTTGGGAAACTCAATATCACCGGAATGGTGAGCGATGTTTATGAAGAAACTTCCCCATCTTTGACGATGTCTGAAATCGATGGTGATACGACTTATCAAAAATTATTTACTCTTATCTCTAGAGCGGTTGAATGGGTAGAAGCTCATTATCCTCTACAGGATTGGAAAGAATATGATACGAATGGAGATGGATGCTTAGATTCGGTCCATTTGATTACCAATTTCAATGCTACCAAATGGAATTCACCATTATGGCCGCACATGTATGAGACTGGGAATACTTCTGGGACTCATGAAAATCCGGTTGCTAATGTTTATTCAATCTCAGCGATCAACCATGTGGGTAGCGCGATTACCGCGATTCATGAACAAGGTCATATATTTGGGCTTCAAGATTATTATGACTATTCTGACGATGGAACAAGTGCTCGTGACTATGTCGGCCAAGCTGATATGCAATCGCACAACGTCTTCGATTGGAATAGTTTTTCAAAATTGTCTGTCGGGTGGACAAAACCACTTGTCGTCGATGGAACTTTAGATTCTGTGACCGTAAGCCTACGTCCTGCTTCTTCTAGTGGAGATTGTTTACTTGTTCCAACTCCTGGCACATGGAATGGATCTGCTTTTGATGAATATATTCTCATCGAATTATTTACAAAAGTTGGTAACAACATTAGAGATTGGTTAACTTGGAACAATCTTAAAACCGGTGGAATTCGTCTTTATCACGTCGATGCGAGAATTTATGGTTATGATTTCGGTGGTGGAGAATATAACGCTGGTGAAAATGGTGGAATTGTCGACAACGTAAAAACGAGTTCTTATAATCATCACGTTGTCGGAGCGAATAATTCTTACGACCCTTCTGCATATATGAGCGTTCCAGGTTTTGAAAATTTTAAACTTTTGACCCTCATTCAAAGAGGAGGTGTAAATACTTTTGGAAGTGCTTCAAAAACGCAAAGACACGCGCTTACATATGATGATTTATTTATCACTGGTTCAAGTTTTACTTTTGAAGCTTATAAACAATTCTTTCTCAAACAATCTTCTCCTGTGGCAACGAGTATGGATGACGGGACTATTTTCCCTTATACAATTCATTTTGACTCAGTTGACACTGAAAAAGCAGTGATAACGATTACTAAAAATTAAAATACGATGAAAAGAATAATTAGAGGAACTTGCCTTGATTTATCTAGTGAAGGTAAGGGAATAATTAAAAATGGGAAAGAGACGATTTTTGTCTCCGGTCTATTCATCGGCGAAGAAGCAGATGTTGAGATTTTATATTCACGAGCCGGAGTTCTTTTTGGTAAGATTATCAAACTACATAAAATCTCTAAAGATCGAATCGATCCCAGATGTAAAATTTGCACTATTTGTGGCGGGTGTCAATTTCAGCAACTCGCCTACTCTGCGCAACTGGAATATAAGACTAATCGCGTCAAAGAAGCACTGAAGAGAATCGCGCATTTAGATGTTATAGTCAAACCGTGTTTAGGGATGGAAAATCCTTACTTTTATCGCAACAAAATACAAGTGCCTTTTGGACTAGATAAAAAAGGAAAAATCATCTCTGGTTTTTATAAAGAAAGAAGTCACGAAATCATTCCGGTAGACGAATGTTTTATTGAGGATCGTAGAGCCCATCCAATCTTAAAAACAATTAAAAAATTGATGAAAGAGATGAGAATTACGCCATATAACGAAGATTTACACACTGGAACTATTCGCCATGTTTTAATTAGAACCTCTTTTACTTCTAAGGATTTGATGGTAGTTTTAGTGACGAATCACGCTAACTTTGGTGGCCAAAGAAATTTCGTAAAATCACTAGTGAAAGAACATCCAGAAATCACGACAATTGTTGGAAATGTGAACTTTAGAAAAACCAATGTTATCTTAGGTGAAAAAGAATATATTTTATTTGGAAAAGGATACATTGAAGATGAGCTTTTAGGAGTACGTTTTCGAATTTCTGCATCGAGTTTTTATCAAATAAACCCTATGCAAACCGAGGTTCTTTATTCTACTGCTATCAAGGCTGCAAATATCACTAAAAATGATGTTTTACTTGATGCGTATTCTGGAGTTGGAACGATAGGTTTAATCATGGCCAAATACACTAAGGAAGTTCTTGCCGTTGAAATCAATAAAGATGCGATAAAAGATGCGATTAATAATGCTAAAACAAATAACATCACAAACATTAAATTCATTTGTGATGATGCTTCTAAATATTTAAATACGCTTGACCGAAAACTTGACGTTGTGATTATGGATCCACCTCGTAAAGGATCAGATGAAATATTTTTATCTGCACTGCTTCATAATTTGCCGAAAAGAATTATTTATATTTCATGTAATCCTGAAACACTAGCGCGAGATTTATCTACTTTAAGTAAAAAATATGAAATTGAAATAGTTCAACCAATTGATATGTTTCCAATGACTAGTCACGTGGA
>JBAYST010000041.1:0-4818 GCA_041676005.1 Bacilli bacterium
GGGAGAAATGTACTTGAGCATTTTACTCTCTAAATGTATGAGACCACTTTCAGGATTATAGCTGGTGAGTTTAAGTAGAGTGCACATTCTGCGTTTAAGATTTTTCAATGTAACATCTGCTTCTAAATAATTTTGAGTTTTTCGCTGGTCTACACAAATCTGAAAAATCCAACTTTTCACTTTTTCTTGATCATCAGGATGGAATTTGTTGTAAAAAGTTATTAAATCTGTTGTTTTTTTATCTTTAATTTCGTTTCGGTTAAAATATAAAACACTGTTGTTTTTTGGATCGATAATATAAATTCTTGTCGTATTAGCTTCAATTTTAATTTGTTCGAGATATTTATTTTCTCGCTTTTTTTCTAGGACAAAAGAAACGCTGAAAAAAACTAAAAGCCCAACAAAAAAAATTACGATAATGAAAAATGTCAGGAAATAAGTATTAGTAAAATTAAGCCATTCCATACAATTGATTATACCGATTTTTTATGAATATTACCATTCATAATTGCGGACATACACAGTTTTTGAAAAGCAATATTTGTTAATTTTAAAATTCAAAAAGTTTGGTTGTTTTTTAAAGTTGCTCGTATCAAATTTACCGTTTGTTTTCCAAATTAAATTTTGTTTTATTAAATTGAAAAAAATCCAACATATAAAAAAATGTAGATTTTATCTACAAATTTTAGTTTATGGCGGAGGAAGAGGGATTTGAACCCACGCGAGACTTGCATCTCCTATCAGTTTTCGAAACTGACCCCTTCAGCCACTTGGGTATTCCTCCAAAAACGACGTTTATTATAGCATATCACCGAATCGGATTAATAAAGAATTTCCCATAAATCTGATTCAAATTAGTTACTTGAATAAAGGCATAGGGATCACTTTTTTTAATCAATTCGACCATTCTTTTCACTTCAGAAGAAGAAATTGCCATCGAAAGAATATATTTTTCATTTCGAGAATATCCACCGATTCCTTTTGTAATCGTGATTCCGTGGGGAAAATTGGCGATTAAAATTCCCGACAAACTCTCATCATTTGTGACGATGTCGATTCTCACTTTTTTATTGCGAACGTTGATTTTATCAACGACAAAAGAAACGACCGCTAAATAAATAAAGGCGAAGAGAAAACCTAAAAGATAATCAACCCATTCTAAAGGAACGTTTGGATTGCCGGTTAGAGTTCCGATAATTCCAAGTGCGGTAAAGATAACGATAATACCTGAATTGATAAACAAAGCATACTTGCCGACAGATGTCGATTTTTGAAGCGCGAAATAGTAAGAAACGATGTCGATCCCACCGGCAGAAAAGAAACCGATAAAAGCTGAAGAACTACTGAGACCGGTACAAATTCCTCCAAAAAGAACTCTAACTAAAGTTTGATTTTTAATAAAATCACTCGTAGCAATTTTATTGACCCATTCCGCTGTCGCGGGGTCAAATTGAGTCATTAAAACAGCAGTTAATAGAACATTTAAGCAAGTCAAGGAAGCAAATCTTACCCCAATATATTTAAAAGCGAAAATGATAAGTGGTAAATTGATTCCCACAAAAGCAATAGCAACGATAACCGAATGTGAAAGTGTAACTCCTGCCATCGCAAATATCAGAGCGATAATTTGCGCTGATCCAGAGGCTCCTCCGGTGATAATCGTCAATCCACTAGGATCTCCTGGCGTGATAAAAGCCGAAAATCCAAACGCGAAAATCGATGAAGAAAAAAGACAAAGAAGCAAAGCCCACGCATATTCAAATATAAATTTTAAAACAGGGTGGTCAAAGAGAAAACGATCGGTTCTTTTTTTAATTTTTCTAAATTTGTTCATTTGTATGTTAAATGTATTTTATACATAAGGCCGAGGAAAAACAATATAAATATGCCGAAAAATACACTAAAAATTTTGGAAAATATAATGTTGAAAACATTGCTCACAAATGATAGTATTATATCGCTATATGTTCATATAGGAGGCATCAATAAATGAAATTTTTAAAAGCGATAGGTAGATTCTTCGCCGCAATCGGACGTTGGATTAGAGATACTGCATGGGTCCAACCGCTCTTAATTGTTGGTGGAATCTTTGGACTTATATTTTCAATTCCTTATATTGTAGAAGGTGTTGGTTCCTGGTTCAACGCGGGAGAATTATCTGAAAAATATTATGAGAAATTTAAACTCTCTTTAAATGACTCACAAAATAACAACAGCGAAGCAGACAAATTAATGAAATATATTGAAGATCGCCAAGATGGCAAAGATACTCAAGCCCAAAGAAATCAATATGGAGAAAAGTTCTTTCTAACATTTGTTCAAGCTGGTTGTTCTCACTGCAAAGATGTTCAACCTGGTTTTGAAACGCTACAAAAAAATTGGAATAAATCTTCAACATATAAAATAAATGATGGGAAAGATTTTAAACTTTACTCCATCATTGTCGACGAAGAAACAGATGACGAATTGATTTCTACCCTAACTTCTTTTAAACAATATTTTTATGATAATCATCCAGATTTTTTCGAACAAGCTCCAACCGTTGCGGAAAATCGTCCATATTTTGATAATCAAGGCGGTTATTCCAGCAGTTACGGTAGAACACTTCCTTCAATTGGTGATTTAACTGAATTCGAAACTCCGACTACGTTTTTAATCGATTGGTCTTACATCGAACATGAAACCTATGGAATTGCCGAAGTGTTTTTCGCCTATGAAGGTGTCAAAAATGAAAGTGGCTCAATTAGCCTAGCCGGCACACTCCGTGATTGTTGGAACCACGAAGGTATTTTCTCCGACGACTATAAAAGCTCCTAATAATTAAACTCGTTATAACGCCGCCTCTCCGGCGGCTTTTTTTATGTTATAATTTAAGTATGAAATACATCGAATGGAAAAAATTTGATAATATTCGAGCCTTTACTACGACTCGTGAGATCGGCAATGTCGGTTATCAAGTTGGGAATAATTATTTAGGTGTGAGAAAAGCGCGGGAAACAATCGCCGAAGATCTAAAAATTCCTGAGGAATGCATTGTTTTTGTCCATCAAACACATAGCGACTTAATTAAAGAAGTCACATTTAAAGATAAGGGTAAAGGGATGCTCGATTTTGTTAGTGGTGTTGAATCCGATGCTTTATATACAAAGAAGACGAATTTGGCTTTAGGAATTTTCCATGCCGATTGTGTCCCTTTATTTTTCTATATTCCAAAAAAGAAAATCGTCGGAATCATTCATGCTGGATTTTCTGGATCGCTAAAAAGAATCACGGAAAAATCAATTGCCTATTTAAAAAATGAGGAAAAGGTAAATCCGAAAGACATTTTTGTTCATATCGGACCTTCAAGAAAATTCTTTTCTTACAAAATAAATAAATACGATGCATCCTTGATTTCTGCTCTTGGCTATGAAAAATCTTTAAAATTCAGCGGTCAACATATCTTTGTCGATGTGCCATTCATGAATTACCTACAATTATTAAAAGAAGGTGTTTTACCTGAAAACATTACTGTCACCGAAGAAGATACTTATGATAACCCACGTCTTTTTTCTGCATATGAAAAAACGCCAGTCGGAAGAATGGCGTCTATAATCATGAGAATTGAATAATTATTTTGCTTTCTTCAAAGCTTTTAAAACTGGTTTAGGAACAAGCGGAGCGATGTCGACTCCGTTTTCAAATAGTTGAATGACGAGCGAAGAATTTATAAAGTAATTTCCCCCACGGCTCATAAAAAAGACGATATCAATTGCTGAATTAGCAAATTCGTTTGCCGCAGCTAATTGAAATTCATATTCAAAATCTGTTACCGCTCTTAAACCTCGAATGAGATGATTTGCATTATGCTTTGAAGCATAATCAACTGTTAACCCATCGGTTAAATCGACTTCAACATTTTTCATATCTTTGACAGATTCTTTAATCATTTCCAGTCTTTCTAAAGGAGAAAAACGTGACTTTTTCTGCGGATTTACCGCAACCAAAAGAATCACTTTATCAAACACTTTTAGAGCCCTTTTTAAAATGTCGAGATGGCCATTGGTGATCGGATTGAAGCTTCCAGGATAAACGGCGATTTTCATAATTTTATCTCCTTAATATATAGACGATTGTGTCTCCGTAATGATATTCCCTAATTTTAAATTCTTGACCTAAACTAGAAAAATCAAGAGCATGATTTGTTTCACAAATTATTATAGCATTTGAAGAAGCAATTTTCTTTTCCAATATTTCCTTTATGACTTCTAGATAGATGTTTAAAACATACGGAGGATCAAGAAAAATCAACGAATACTCATTTTTGGTCTTTGCTAAATAAGACTGATAACCTTCGTTAAAAACTTGACATTGCGTTGAAACACCAAGATTTTTGATATTTTCATTAATCGCCTTTATGGCAAGAGGGTTGTTGTCAACAAAGGTAATAGAAGCCGCTCCACGCGAAAGTGCTTCTAAACCGTATGCCCCGCTTCCAGCAAATAAATCCAAAACACGGCGATTGATAATTTCATCTGATAAAGCACTAAAAATCGATTCTCGGATTCGATCTTTGGTCGGTCTAATTTCCGCCGATAATGGGAAAACAATTTTCCGCGAACGATAAATTCCTCCAATGATTCTCATTTTTGATGATCCTTACAAATATCAAATTGAAAATCTGCAAAAAGAATTGCGTTCAATTCATCATAAAGTATTCTAACTTCTTTGAATTTCTCTAAATATTTTCTCACACTTGGAAGCTCTTCTAATGCTTTTTTAGCTTCATATAATTTTCTCTGCGCTTTTTTTACCTCTGAAGAGTCACGAGAAAAGAAA
>JBAYST010000042.1:0-4815 GCA_041676005.1 Bacilli bacterium
AGATCGGAGCGAAAAATGAAAAATTATCGAAAAATATTATTTGCTTTATTGATGAGCTTAACGCTAAGTGCTTGTACTTTTTTTCCAATTTTACCTAGTTCTGGTGGTGAAGTTTCTTCTAGCGAATCGTCTAGCTCCAGTAGCGAATCTTCTAGCTCTAGCAGCGAATCATCTAGTTCTAGCAGCGAATCATCTTCAAGCGAAAACGAAGATAATTACCGTATTGCAAAAATGAAATATAATTATCAAGACTATATGGATAATAACTATTATCACAATATGGATTCAATGCCGACAAGTGGTGTAGTTAATTTGCTTGTCATTCCTGTTCAATTAACTGGTTATCCAATGACCGAAACGACAAGAACAGCGATTCAAAAAGCGTATTTTGGAACAGAAGCCGAAACCGGTTGGCATTCGGTCGCTTCATATTACCACACTGAATCTAATGGGAAATTGACGATTACCGGTGTTGTTTCACCAACCTATCAAGCGCCTTATGGAACTTCGATTAATCAATCGCAAACTACGAATTTAGTGACAACCGCGACAGAATGGTATAAAACTAATCATTCGACGAATAATGGAAAAGAATTTGACGCTGATGGGGATGGTTATATCGATGGTGTGGTCCTCATTTACAGTGCTCCTTACATGCCTAACAATAATGATAATCTCTGGGCATATTGCTTTTGGACAGCTAAAAACGCGAATAAAAATTCTCCAGTTGCTAATACATTTTTTTGGGCCTCGTACAATTTCATGTATGATTCTAATAGATTGACGATCGATGCTCACACATACATCCACGAACTGGGACATGTTATGGGTTTAGATGATTATTATAATTACGATTCAAACAGCTCCTACGGTGCTGCCGGTGGCTTCAGCATGCAAGATTATAATGTTGGTGAACACGATCCGTATTCACGGATTGCTTTAGGATGGATTGATCCGATTGTCGTTACAGGACAATTGACTTTGACAATCAATCCGGGTCAAGCGATCATTCTTTCCCCAAATGATTTAGTGAGCAATTCACCATTTGATGAATATTTAGTTCTTGATGTTTATTCACCGACCGGCCTTAATCAGTTAGATGCAACATATCAATATCCTTATTCTCCTAAAGGACCTAACGCTGTTGGAATTAGAGTGTGGCATGTCAATGCGCTTTTAATGGAAAATTATAATAATACCGGAACTCCAACTTTAACAACGTCAATAACTCCCGGAAATAGATATTATCACGCACTTAGCAATTCGACAGATGATGTGTATGGGTCGATGTATTCTGGATATCGTGCTTTTAAACTTCTCCACCTTCTGCAAGCTGGAGGGACGAATACGTACAAAAATGGTAAAACTTTAACCGCTAATGATTTGTGGACAACGGGAAAAACATTTTCAATGGCTTCGTATGCTAGCTTCTTTGTCAATCCAGGAAAACTTGATACTAACCTTTCCTTGCCGTATTCTTTTAATGTTAATTCAATTAACGGAACAAATGTGACATTGACAATTAATAAATGATGATGGAAACGATTAAAATTAAAAATAAAACATTCGAAATTCTCGAACAGATCACTGAGAAAACTTTTAAGATTTCATATAAAGGAAAGGTTTTCTTTTTGAAGCGATTTGTCGAAGGTTCACTTGAACTTGAAAATTTCAGTAAAAAAAGTCGAGAATTGAAGATTTCTGGTGTTTCAATTCCTAAAGTTCGAAGGATTGATAAAAAGAATAATTTAGTGGTTATGGATTATATTCCAGGACCGACCGCTTTGGATGTTCTTGCGCATCAATCTTTAGATGGTTTATATTATGAAAAAATATTTGAAGCCGCGTGGTATGCTAGAAACGATAAAATCACTTTAGATTTTCACCCCGACAATTGGAAACTGCATAACAAAAAACTTTATTATTTGCTTTTTGATTATATTGAAGGATACGATAAAGAACATTCATTTGATTTAGAAGGAATTCGGTATTGGTTTTACACGAAAGAATTAACGGATTATCTTCACTCAAAAGGAATGAATGTCGATAAGTCTCGTCTAAAAGACGAATATGCGACAAATAAGGAGATTGTGATGTGTGCTTATCAATATCACATATAAGATGAAAGATAAAATTTTGTTTTCACTCACCGCGAATAAAAAAACCGTTGGCAAATTGTCAAAAATTTTGAATATTCCTCTTGGAAAAACGAAAATCGAACATTTCGCTGATGGAGAAGTGATTTGTAAAACTTTGACCCCGGTAGACGGAAAGCATGTTTTTATCATTCAATCGACTTCTAAACCCGCGGTGACGCGCTTATTTGAACTTTTGCTTCTCATCGATTCAATTAAACGTTCAGGTTCAAAAAAGATCACTCTTGTAATGCCTTATTTTGGTTATTCTCGTCAAGATGTATCTTGGAACAATGAGCCAGTATCTTGTGAAGTTATTGCCAAAATCATCAATGTTTCTGGAGTTGATGAGTTGATCACTTTTGATTTACACACTCCACGAATTCATTCATTTTTTAAAATTCCACTCAAAGATATTGCGACAACTTCTTTGTTTAAAGAATATTATGAAAAACTATTTGAAGAAAAAAATATCAAATCTTCCAATCTTGTCATCGTTTCTCCTGATCACGGAAGTAATGAACGCGCACATTTGCTCTGCGAAGCTTTAAATGCTTCTAGTAGCATCATTTTAGAAAAAGTCAGACCTCATCCGAATGTTTCTGAAACTCTATTTGTGGCTGGTGATGTGAAAGATAAAATTTGCATCATTATCGATGACATTATCGACACTGGTGGGACAATCGTCAACGCGAGTAAAGTTCTATTTGAAAAAGGTGCAAAAGAAATCTACGTTGCAGCATCACATGCAGTTTTTTCAAAAGATTCGATGAATCGAATTAAAACAGTTAATATTGAAGATATCGTCATCACTGATTCGATTGAGAAAAAATATCCACATGGAATAAAAGTCTTACCGATCGCTGATTTGATCAAACCTTTAATCTAAAAAAACGGGTGTTGCCTTGCCTAACCACCTGATAAAAACAAGGAGAACAAAATTGAAATTTACATCTAAAGATATTACCTATAATGCTATCGTCTGTGTTCTTTATATAACTTTGACTTTAATCGGTGGACCTTTTTCTTTTTTAGGTCTTCAATTTAGAATTTCGGAAATTTTGATTTTATTATGTTTTTTTAATCCTAAATATATTGTTGGATTGGTTTTAGGAACCGCGATTGCTAATTTCAGTTCGCCACTTGGTTTAATCGATGTCGGATTTGGGACTTTAGCGACTTTATTAGCGTGTCTAGGAATTATTTTTATGAAACATTTAGCACTCGCTATTTTATTTCCAATCGTCCTCAATGCTTTTGTCGTCGGGTTCGAACTTTATTATTTTTTAGAAGCTCCGTTTTGGGCGAGTGTCGGATTAGTCGCACTTGGAGAAACGGTGGTTATGATCATCGGTTATTTTATTTTCTTTTTCTTACGAAAACGGAAAGATTTCGCAACGATTATCAATGCTCAACAAAACCTTGATTTTAAAATCTAAAGTTTCATATAATGAAGCGAGTTAAAAATGAAAGATTTTTATTTAGAAATTTTACACGTTGATAAAAAAACCGGTGCAAGATACGGAATTCTTCACACACCTCATGGCGATGTCGAAGTGCCGATGTTCATGCCTGTAGGAACTTTAGCGACTGTAAAAACGCTTTCACCAGAAGAAGTAAAAAAACTTGGATCTGGAATCATTTTAGCAAATACTTACCACCTCGCTTTAAGACCTGGAGCGGAGATTGTCGCTAGAGCTGGAGGACTGCATAAGTTTATGAATTATGATGGTCCAATTCTCACTGATTCAGGAGGTTTTCAAGTTTTTTCATTGGCAGAGCGCCGTCAAATCACTGATGAGGGAGTGAGTTTTAGAAATCACCTCGATGGTGGTTTGTTGAATTTTACTCCTGAATCTGTAGTTGAGATACAAGAGAAATTAGGAGCAGACATCATCATGTCATTTGATGAGTGCATTCATTATCCTGCTCAGTATGAATATGTTAAAGATTCAGTTGAAAGAACGTTAAAATGGGCAAAACGCTGCAAAAGTGCCCATAAAAATGCAAAACAAGCTCTTTTTGGAATTGTTCAAGGCGGAGAATATCCAGATTTAAGAAAACACTGCGCAGAAGAATTGGTGAAAATGGATTTTCCTGGCTATTCAATTGGCGGGACTTCAATTGGTGAACCAAAAGATGTCTGCTTAAAAATGGTTGATTATTCAATTAAATATTTACCCAAAGATAAGCCTCGGTATTTGATGGGAGTCGGTTCAATTGATTATTTGCTTGAAGGCATTGCGCGAGGTGTCGATATGTTTGATTGTGTTTTACCGACGAGACTCGCCCGTCATGGAGCCTTGATGACAAGTGGAGGAAGAGTCAATATTCGCGACGCAAAATATAAAGAAGATTTCACGCCACTTGATTTAGAATGCGATTGCGAAACTTGCCAAAATTATACTAAAGCGTATTTGAGACATTTATATGTCTGCGATGAAACTTTTGGGAAAAGACTTCTTTCGATTCACAATATTCGCTTTTTAATTCGTTTAATGGAAAAAGCTCGAATCGCAATCAAAGAAGACCGTTATAGTGAATTCGTTCAGGAAACATACGAAAAATTTGGCGACGTCAAAGGATTTTGATATGGATGTCAAACTATTCGATTTTGATTTAGATGAAACTTTAATCGCCCAATCTCCTTCTGAAAAGCGAGATCATTCTCGTCTTTTGG
>JBAYST010000043.1:0-4649 GCA_041676005.1 Bacilli bacterium
AAAATCGAAGAACGACTTTTTAAAGAATTGCAAAAAGATGTTTCGCTTCGCGTAAAAAAAATCCCTAATACAGAAAGTTGGATTGTTTCAGGACGGGGAGAACTTCACCTTTCAATACTAATCGAAAATATGATTCGTGAAGATTATGAACTTCAGGTTTCAAAACCTGAAGTGATTATCAAGGAAATCGATGGCAATAAATATGAGCCTTATGAGGATTTATTGATTGAAATCCCAAATGAATTTGTGGGAGACATTATGATGTCTTTAGGAGAACGAAGTGGAAACCTTGTCAATATGTCTAGTGATGATTTTAATACCAAACTTGAATACATCATTCCATCTCGAGGATTGTTGGGTTTTGTTTCATCTTACATGACACTTACACGCGGATATGGAATGATTTCCCACACCTACCGTGAATATCGACCGTTAGAGGCGAATAAGATTGGGGAACGTAAAATAGGTGTTTTGGTTGCTACAGAAGGCGGTAAAGCGACTCCTTACGCAATTGAAAAGGTCGAAGAACGAGGAACGATGTTCATTAAACCGGGTCAAGAAGTATATGAAGGAATGATAGTCGGCGAAAACAAATACGATAACGATTTAGCAGTCAATGTCATTGCAAAAAAGAATTTAACCAACGTTAGAAGTTCAAATAAAGATTCCACAGTCGTTTTAAAAACTCCAAGAATTATGTCATTAGAGTCTTGCCTTGATTACATCAACCCAGATGAATTGGTCGAAATAACACCCACCACTTTTAGAATGCGGAAGAAAATTCTCAACACTGCAGAACGAAAGAAATGGGATTCAAGACAAAAAAGAGAAAATGAGTGAAAAATCGGTTTCTAATCGATCTTTAATAATTATTTAATCTTTAAATACTAGTACAAAATTGTTAGTATATTTTAATGATTAAATTAATTTTATTCAAAAATTAAATATTCAAACAAATTAAAAGCAAATGACAACTAGTAAAAATAGAAGCAGATCGAACAAAGCGCTATTAAATACAATAGTTTCTTTGCTTTTAGAATTGGTAACGATTGTTAGTTCTTTTATTTTGCCAAGACTTATTCTTGTTGCATTCGGCTCCAAATATAATGGAATCACAACTGCTATTAGTCAGTTTTTGGGTTATATTTCTATTTTTGCTTTTGGAATTGGGGGACCTGCTAGAGCCGCAATTTATAAACCTTTAGCAGAGCAAGATATTGATCAAGTCAGTAGAATAGTAAAAGCTTCTGAAAGATTTTTAAGAAAAATAGCATTGTTTTTCGCTATAGGGATCATGGTTTTTGCCATCGTTTATCCTTTTGTTGTTCTTGATGAATTTGACTGGTTTTTTACTTTTACCATGGTCTTGATTTTAGGGTTAGGAACTTTTTTTCAATACGTTTTTGGAAACGCCTATTCGATGTTGCTACAGGCCGACCAAAAGCAATATATAAGAAATATTATTCAAATTGTAACCGTGATTTTAAATACTTTGGTCGCTTTTGTTTTGATAAAGATGAATTTGGACATTCGCATTGTAAAACTCGGTAGTTCTATTGTTTTTTCTCTGAATCCTATAGTTATTCACTATTTAGTTAAAAGAAAATACAAGATCAACGATAAAGTCATTCCGGATGATAGCGCTCTTAAGCAGAGGTGGGACGCTTTCGCTCATCGAATTGCAAGCTTTGTTTTTTCCAATACCGACGTTGTAATTATCTCGATCTTCTTAACGCTTAAACATGTTTCTGTTTATTCTCTTTATTTGTTGATTGCTAACGGATTGCAAAAGATTGTTTTATCATTTATGTCTGGAATTGAAGCTGCTTTCGGCAACATGATCGCAAAAAAAGAGAAGTCTTCTTTGAAAAATAATTTAAATTTGTCTGAATTCCTAATTCAATCTATTTCTGTTCCTGTTTTTGCAACAATGGCGCTTTTAGTTGTTCCATTTTTAAAACTTTATACTGCCGGTGTTACAGATATAAATTACGCATTGCCTAGTTTTGGGTTTTTAGTTTCTATCACATTTCTTATTTTTTGCATTCGTTCACCGTATGAACTGATTATTTATGCCGCGGGTCATTATAAACAAACTAAGATTGGTGCAATAGTTGAAAGCGTTCTTAACATTACTCTATCAATCGCACTAGTTTTCCCATTGGGTTTGAACGGAATAATGATCGGAACTTTGGTAGCAATGAGTGTTAGGACAATTGAATACATAGTCTATGTAAACAAACATTTAGTCGTCAGAGATGAAATAGCAATTTTAAAAAGATTTGTCAAAAGTGGCATTCTCGGGATAATTATTTTTGCATTTTTTACTATTGTTCCTCTTTTTGAAGCGACAAGTTATTGGATGTGGATTGCCAACGCTTTAATCATTTTTGTTTCTTCCAGTTTATTCGTTTTATTGGTGTCTCTAGTATTGAATAGATATGAACTCAATCAAATAAAAAACATGATTGAACGGATACTGAAAAAAAATAAAAACCGAAAACAAACAATGTCAAAAAATCAAAAATAGGATTTTGGGTAAACTTTTTTTGTTTCGAAATAACCTACTAATAATTAAACACTAAACAGTTTTAAGGTCGTTAAAAAAACCGTTAATCAAGCTTACTAATGCTTCGTTCAAAATTTTACTTTCGTTATCAATGGAATAGATTTTAACTTTTTTGTAATAATTTATGATTTCATTAACGCGTTCTTCTCTTTTTTTCATGACACCTAAAAATTCTTCAGTACTTAAATGACTATGCGCATCAGATCCATCTCTTTCAATTTGTCTTTGAACAGACAGCATAGAACTCACATTTACAAAGATAATCCCATTTAAATCGAATTCGAAATTATCAAGATCTTTCATATCGACTGCAAACATGAGCAATAACTGCAAATATCCTTCATCTAATAAAATGATCGATTTTGAGAACTTCGTATTTATGATACTGGTCAATATAATCCTGTAACGTATTCTGCGAAAAAAGACCCTTGTTTCTTTTTTATTTTCAAACAATGAAGAACGTAAGATTCTAGCCTTGAATTGTTTAATATTTTTTTTATTTATAAAAAAATGTTTTAATTTTACGATATTAAATATAGGCGAAAAAAGACGTAACATCCTCAATGCGGATTTCTTTGAAAAAAACTTACATATTTTATAAATTGGGAAACGTTTATAGTATTGCTCTGATAAAAAGGAAAGAGTTTTTATAGGGCTTGTTTCTTGTTCTTCATCAAAAAGATGATATACAGTCGATTTCCCAGCTCCTTGAAGACCGAATAATTCAATTATCATGAGATTTGCCTTTTTTCATATGTTTTTCATACATTTCGTAATTGAAATTTGAGATTTGAGAATAAATTAATTCATGCGCATCTTCCATGCTAGCGCATTCTTCTAAGTCAACAAACAAAACATTTTTTTGTTTCTTACTAAATGCTTCGTTAATGAAACGGTAGACGAACTTGATTTGTTCATCGCTTAATTCTTGTTTTCTTGCAATTATTTTTTTGCTAGAATCATGCAACACTATATTTAACGTGGTTTTATTTTTTGTATACGGCCTTAAAACTCTTGCTTTGGCCAAACTAACTTCATTGTTATCATATCTTTTTAAATAATAATCAATTAATAGTCGATCACTAAAAGTGAGCAATTTATTTTTGTTGTCACGATAAAACTTGAAATGTTTGAAAATGATAAATGCAACAATAAATAATGGTGAATTTATCAGAAATTTGCGAAATTTTGAAATTTCAGTTCTTCGCGGCACAACAAGAGAAGAATCATCATCTTTAAGCTCTGAATAAAAATAAAATCTTGCAATATTCTTGAAATCTTCGCAACGATGATACAGTCCATTCACAATGGACGTTTTGCCCACACCATCAGGGCCATAGAACACAATGTGTTTAGGAGTTGTGATTTTACGAAAATCAATTTTGCTTTTACATCTAAATAAGAAGGATTTAATTTTTCCTTTAAAGCCAAAATTCATGGAAATGATTTTATTATCTTGCGCTTCATATTTTTTTACATTAAACAATAAGAGTAGTTTTAGTGAGTCTTCTACGTTTGCGCGTTTTAATATTTCATAATGTTTAGCGTCATATTCTCTTTTAGCTATGAAGTTTCTTAATTCTAACAATGCGATTTCTGCAGTAGGCAATAAATCAAAATAATTATGATTATTTTTAACAATCAAAGAAAGACGTTGTAAGTCTTCAAAAGTGACTATTGTAGTATTGTTTTCATGAATTTGGTTTCTAATTTCGAAATATAAAGGGAAAAAAGTATTTTCTTTTCTGAATAAAATGTGGATTGCAGAGTAATACTTCGTGTTATGTATTTTTAAAATGATGTGATTTTGTTCTATTGATTTTTTTGCAAGGTGAACAATAACTTTTTTCATGTCTTTCTTAGACACTAAAATATCGATATCTTTGCCTGAATCAATGTGATTTTCATCAAATCTGAGCAATAAAGATTCAGTACTTGGCAATGCCTCATTAAGAAATTCTAAAAAAAGACCCATGGAATAACTATACCTTAATTAACAAAAAATGTGTATAAACATTAACGCACATTTTGAGTTACAAAATTACAAATTTCAAAAATAATATTTTTTGTTGCATCGTTT
>JBAYST010000044.1:0-4642 GCA_041676005.1 Bacilli bacterium
ATTTGGCAAAGTGAGTTTTGAAAACGCAAATTTTTGGCAGAGTAGTGGTCCGATTTTTAAAATCGTTTCATCACTCATTTTCTTCGAATCATGAATTCCTAAACGCTTTAATTCAATCACATCGTCTTTAGAAACATAAGCACTGACGACGATCATTGGAAGAAGCAAATCTCCGACTCCAACTTCATCAGATCCGATTTGTGGACCTTCATCAAGCCACTTTTCAGCGACAACTTTTTTAGGAATATTATAAGTTGCGCTAACGTCATATTTACGCGCCTCTTCTAAAGCGTGATTACCAGAAAAAATGATTTTGAAAAATTCACCTTTTTTATTTTCATAAGCAGTGATGATAAGGCCATTTTTTAGAGCTTTAAAAATGATGTATTCACCTTTAAAAGGAGATGCATATTGAGCGTAATCTTTTTTAACGGAAGAAAGTGTTTCTTCGCTTGCCTTGAGGGTCACCGATTTATTATTCATTAATACAAATATACCATAAAGATGATTTTGCTAAAAAATATTTAGTTTACTTCTTAAAATAAAAAAAACGCGCGTGCTATGATATACGTATGCAAAATATTCGCGAGACTTTAGAATTTGATAAAATTGCAACTGAGGTCGCTTCACTGACAAAAACAGATCGAGGCCATCACTTTGCTTTAAAGATGGAACCTTTAAGTAAAGTAGATTTGTATAAAGAACTGAAATCACTTGATGAGATGATGAGTATCATCGTTCGTTATGGCGAACTTCCAATTGAATTCAGCACGAATGCCTTGGTCTTAATCGAACACGCTAAAAAAGGCGGAATCCTTTCAATTCGTGATTTAGATTTAATCGGCGAAGATGTACTTACATCTTTTGCGCTTTTAAAATTCATCAAAAAAATTGATGGCCAATATGAAAATATTAAAGAGAAAATAAAAAACTTCAAAGATTTAAGCGCTTTAGAAAAAGAAATTCATCGCGTGATCACCAAATCGCAGACGATTGATGATAAAGCTTCACCGACTCTAGGAGATATCAGAAAGAAAATTGCTAAAACCGAACGCGAACTCCAAAGTGAAATCGCCTCATTGGCCATGCATTACCGTGAATTTTTAAATGAAGAAAACGTGACGATTAGAAATGGACACTTTGTCATTCCGGTAAAAACGATTTATAAAGGGAAGGTTAAAGGAATCATCCACGACGTTTCTGATACCGGAAATACGACATTTATTGAACCTGCTAATCTAGTGGAAATGAATAATGAATTAGTTTCTTTAAAAGCTTTAGAATCAGATGAAATCAGAAGAATCTTAAAGGCCCTGACTAGTCTTGTCCTTCTTCAAGAAGAAGAAATCATCAATAATAACGATTTAATCGCTTATTTAGACTTTTTAAGTGCAAAAGCTCATTATGGTCGACAATACGATGGTCTAGTCGCTTTGATGAGTGAAAAACAAGAAATCTATTTAAAAAATGCTCGTCATCCTTTGATTGATAAAAATAAAGTTGTGCCCAATTCTTTCTTTTTAGATGAAGAAAAAAGAATCATCATCATCTCTGGACCTAACGCCGGCGGAAAAACCGTAGCCTTGAAGACAGTGGGATCTTTGGTCTATATGAATCAATGCGCTCTACCGATTTTTGTCGACGAGGCAAAACTCGGGTACTTTGAAAATATCTTCACCGACATCGGTGATTCACAGTCGTTAAGCGATAACCTTTCCACATTCTCGGCACACATTTCTCATCTTGCGGAAATATCTTCTCATGCCTCTAAAAAAGATTTGGTCCTAATCGATGAACTCGGAACTGGAACTGACCCTCAAGAAGGAGAAGCAATTGCGATTGCGATTGTTGAAAAGCTGAAAGCACATAAGGCATTAGCCCTTATTTCCTCTCATTTTGGCTCCTTAAAAGAATATGCTTTTACTTCTCAAAACATCATCAATGCTTCGATGCTATTTGATGAAGCAAAACTCGAACCGACTTACATCTTCAAACAGGGAGTGCCGGGGAAAAGCTATGCTTTAGATGTCGCTTCTCGGTTTGGACTCGGTCAAGATATCATCGACAAGGCGAGTGAATATTTAAAAGAAAAGCAAAATACAGATGCGAATCTCCTCATGGAAAAGATTCATTTAACCGCTTTGGAAAATGAAACCGTCAAAAAGGATTTAACACTTGAAAAAGAAAAATTGCTCAAAGAGAGAAAAATCCTTCTCAACGATGAAAAATTGTTAAAAGAAAAACGCGAAAAACTCCTTTCAAGTGTCGCTGAAGAAAAAGAAGAAATCATTGCTAATGCTAAAGAGCAAGTCGACGACATCTTAAAAGAGCTCCATAATCCAAACATTAAAATCCACGAAGTAATCGAACTAAAACGAAAAATTGAAGATTTAAAACATCAGCCGGAAATCATCGATTATAACGAAGAAATCAAAGTTGGAAGTTATGTCAGTCTTCCATCTTTAGGAATTACTGGTCGGGTCAGTAGGATAAATGACAAGATTGCCGTGATCAATAGTGATGGGGGAATCTCATTTAAAATTGAAGTCAATAAACTTCATGTCATCGATGAACCTTTAGAAAAGAAAGTCTTTAAAACAAATATTGATGCCTTGATTTCCACTTCTTTATCTTTAGAAAAAAACATCATCGGTCTAAGGGTTGATGAAGCTCATGAAGAAGTCGCTAAATACCTCGATGATTGTCAACTTAAAAATTTCAAACAAGTACGGATTATTCACGGACTTGGAAGTGGGGCTTTAAGGCGGATGACTCATGAGTATTTGAAGAAATGTTCTTTTGTTGAGTCTTTTAGACTCGGTAATGAATATGAAGGAGGCAGCGGGGCGACTGTTGTCATATTTAAATGAAAGAGAAAATTCGCGCTTTAATCGCTAATTTAAAACCGGCTCCTGGCGTGTATTTAATGCACGATAAAAATAGTAAAATCATCTATATTGGAAAGGCTAAAAACCTCGGAAAAAGAGTCTCTCAATATTTTTTAAGACCGCAGAGCGGGAAAGTTCAAAAAATGGTTTCTGAAGTCGCATTTTTTGAAACGATTATCACCGCTAATGAAAAAGAAGCGCTGATTTTAGAGATGAATCTCATTCAAACCCATTACCCCAAATATAACGTCTTATTAAAAGATGATAAGCATTATCCATATATCGCGATTAGAAAAGACGGCGATCCCTACTTAGTGATAAAAAGAACAAACAAGGAAAAGAATTATGAATATTTTGGTCCGTTTCCCAATAGCGGCGCGGCTTATCAGATGATCGATTTGCTCAATAAATTATATCCATTGCGGAAATGTAAGGTTCTACCGAGTGTTCCCTGTCTTTATTATCATATCGGACAGTGTCTTGCACCTTGTATTCGAAAAGTCGAATTCGAAGAATATCAAGACATCTTAAAAAACATTGAGCGCTTTTTAAAAGGTGATAATAAAAAAGAAGTTGAAATGATCAAAGCAAAAATGCTTGAAGCATCGAAAAACGAAGATTATGAACTCGCTGCGAGTTATAAGAAAAATCTCGATTCAATCGAACACCTTAACACCGTCCAAAATGTTGAATTCTTCGATCGAGTTGATCGAGATATCTTTGCTTATTCAGTTCGTGAACAATATATTTCTTTAGCCGTTCTTCTTTATCGTAACGGTCTTCTCCTTGGGAAAGAAAACTATGTCTTAGAATTATTCGGTCCAAGTGAAGAATTCATTGAGAATATGATCTTACAATTTTATCAAAAGCGACCTTTACCTAAAGAAGTAGTGGTCAACTCAGTAAAGGTGAAAAATAGTCTCAGAAATTTTTTAGATGTTTCACTTTTGACGATCAGCAAAGGAAAATTGTTTGAACCAGTTCAAATCGCTAAGAAAAACGCTGATAATGCATTAGACCAATACTTTATTTCTGCTCGTTTAGATGATGATAAACTCGCACTTTTAGAAAAGTTAGGGACGATTCTTAATATTAAAACACCTCTACATATTGAATTATTTGATAACTCGCACTTACAAGGTTCTTCCCCTGTTGGCGCGATGGTTGCCTTTATCAATGGCGAACCCGCTAAAAAATTATATCGAAAATTTCATATTGAGCATCAAGAAGGTCGGGACGATTTAAAGTCGATGGAAGAAGTGATGAAAAGACACTACACGCGAAGCAAAGAACATAATAAATCTCTTCCGGATTTAATACTTGTCGATGGAGGGGAATTACAAATTAACGTTGCAGACAAAGTGATGAAAGAACTCAATTTAACCATTCCGATTTATGGATTATTTAAAAATGAAAGACACCAAACCGCCGGTGTGATGGATAAAGAAGGGACAATTTATAATCTAAAAGATGATAAGCCGATCTTCTTTTTACTGACGAGAATGCAAGATGAAGTGCATCGATTTGCGATTTCTTTCCATCGAGATGTAAGAGAAAAAGCAATGAAAACTTCTCTTTTAGATGGAATTAAAGGATTAGGTGTTAAACGAAAAGAAATGCTTCGAAATATTTATCCCGATCTTTCTTTGCTTAAAAACGCGTCCGTTGAAGAATTGTCTCAACTTCTTCCTGATGAGGTTGCTCTAGCACTCCATAAGAAACTCAAAGAATAAACTTGAAAATATCTTTCTCTA
>JBAYST010000045.1:0-4539 GCA_041676005.1 Bacilli bacterium
ATTCAAATGCTATTAAATACGAATCGCCCGATGGAATTGAAACAGAGAATATTAAGTGATCACGGGCATTTATGCAATGAAGAATCTGCGTTCATCGCAGCGATGATTGTCGGCCATAAAACAAGTGAAATAATCCTCGCTCACCTTTCAGAAGAAGCCAATTCTCCTGAACTCGCCTTAGAAATTTACCAAAAAATCTTTCAGCAATTAAGAATTGATATGACACGTCTAAAAATCAAAACTGCTTGGCAGTGGAAATCTTTAAGAGGTGGGTGCGATGAAAATTAAAATCCTCGCTGTTGGGAAAATTAAAGAACAATATTTTAAAGATGCAATTTGTGAGTATTTAAAACGCCTTTCACGATTTGCGGAAATCGAGATTATAGAAATCAATGACCAATCTGTTGCCGACCGCCCTAGTCAAAAAGAAATAGAAAAAGCTAAAGATATTGAAGCTCAAAAAGTTTTGAAAAAAATTAAGAATGATGAACACGTCATTTTGCTTGATTTAGGACAAAAAGAACTAGAAAGTCCGCAATTTGCAGTGTTTTTAGAGCGAAAATTCATTGATAACGGGGGAAAACTTCTCTTTGTCATCGGCGGTTCTTATGGGTTAGGAGAGGCATTAAAAAAGCGCAGTAACGACTCAATCTCCTTAGCAAAAATGACCTTTACCCACCAGATGAGTAGGATCATTTTTCTTGAGCAACTATATCGTGCTTTTAAAATATTGAATAACGAGGTATATCACAAATGATTTATAAAGAATGGGAAGACTTAAAAACTATTGAAGATGAGAAAAATCCATTTTCGGTTTTGTTTGAATATCCTGATGGCACACGGTTTTACATTGAACCAATTTTTTACACAAAATTGATTTCGATGATCGACCACTACAAAAAAGAAAAAAAGAGAATTTTAGAAGCGATGAAAGTTTTGGTTAAAGAACATAAAAAAGTCATTTTCACTGGCTCTTTCGTTTCACCTTGTACTAATGAAAATGACTATATTTATGTTGAGCTAGAAGATATTACGAATAAACTGCAAATTTTTGTTGAAGATAAATCTCGAGGTTCGGATTATGGAGATTAAATTTTAACGTCTTACAGGTTGAAGTTGCTTCATCGAAAGCCACATTACTCGTAAGCCGATTAAGATGATGAAAAACATCATCGCGTAATCTTTAAAGATAAAACCGAGAATCAAACTGAGAATAGCTGGCGAAACCATCGCCCAAGAGACAATCTTTTCACAATCACCAAAAGTGTAAATGCGGAAGATGTTTTTCTTACCACGGGTGAGAAGGAAGATCATCAACCCCATGAAGGCACCTAAGACAATGTAAATACCAAGAGCTAAAAGAGAGTTGAATAACATTTGATTATTTTTAAACGTAACAAAGGTTTCATCAAAAAATGAAATCCATCTTTGACTTGCAACGGAAACATCAGCAGATTTGTTAATGTCTGCAATATTGCCATCGATAATCGCAAAGTTCTGCAAGATGGTTCCAGGTTCGGTATGTAAATAGTCTCCGTTGACCGTTCCATATAAATCAATAGAATTAGGTTGGTAAACTGACAAAATAACATTGTTGCTGCCAAAAATTAAAGTCGTTGGACGGTAAAGCGCCGGAGTTTCGATAGAATCTTCTGATTCAGTTGGCGCAACATACAAAGTCGCACTTTCAAGGACGTATCGCTTAGCGAGAATTTCATTAACAGTATTATTAAAAGATGCACCATCTAACAGCGGGTTAATAAAATAAACTAATAAATCGTATTGTCCTGAATTTTCATTTAAATAATTGTATTGAATACCTCTGTTATCGCTATCGTAGTATTGGTAGGTTTCTTTCCATTTATTATCAACATCTTCTAATCGATTTTTATCATTGATTGTTAAGGCAATTCCTTCATCTTTAGAGGTAATTGCAAAATCGGTAATTGTTGTGTCAAAACCTTTAAGCCCGCTACTAAAAAAAGTGGTTCCGTGTAATTGCGAAGCGTTGACCGTAATCGGAATGACCGGAAGCAAAACTGAAAAAACAAACATGATGAGTGCAACCCACCAGCGATTGTGTCTTGCGCCATCGATGGCGCGTTGATTACTATAAAGACTTCCAAAGATGTTTTTTAAGTTCTCTTTAGTCTGAGGATTCATTTTCTTTTTCTTTTTCATATTTTTACCTGCTTGTTTATTGTATTGGAAACTCGTCTATTTTACAAATAGAATAAAAAAATGTGAAATTCCACTTTTTTAGTGTTTTAAAAACAATTTTCATTTTCAGATCTGGAGATAGATCTTATAAACGTCTCAAAATTAAAATTCAAATAAAGTTTCTTCTCGTTTATATTTATTAAACATTTGTTTATAATATAACCGCAGATGGGGCTGCACTGGTTTCGACAGGGATGCTTGCCTTGCTTAGGCTGCAGTCGTGCGGTGACGTAATCACCAACCAAAATTAACTGCCAATAGTAGTTATATGAGCGTTAACAACGCTCAAGCTTACTGCGCTGCTTAATTGCAGTTTCCGCTTTTAGGAACCGACCGCTAAGGCCGGACAGTACGGATCTCAGGGTTTAGCCCATCACGCCTGATTAATCTGTCATAACAATGGGATAAGTTCTAGTAGTAGACAAGTTAACTAGAAACGAAAATTTGTTTGGCTCGCAATTCACGTTTTGTCGATATTGTTGTGAATTGTTAAAAGTCAATGTCGTCTAAACTGTAGATGCCTTTGACAGGCCGTCCTTGGACACGAGTTCAATTCTCGTCAGCTCCACCAATTTTGTCTGAAATAACTTCCGAAACTTTGAGAACATTATTCTCTGAAGAAGGAAGTTTTTTTGTAAGATTGCGAACAGCATGCGTTTAAAGTAAAATCAAAACCAGATATATTAGGGTTCAAGAGTTAAATTATTTGTCACCATCATTTGTCTATATTCAAAAAATAAAATAAACGGAGATAATATGAAATTATCCGATGTTGTTTACAAAACCTATGAAGAAGTGGCGGAGATGCCACGATTCGATTTCGCAAAAAGAACTCGCAAAACAAGTCAATTTGTTAAACCGCTCTTATTTTTGCTCAGCTTTGTCGAATACACTAAAAGAAAAACTAAAGTCACCAAAATAAATATGAAGGGTTTGAAACCACCTTACATACTGTTATGTAATCATAATGCTTATTTTGATTTTAAAGTTGAGGCTATGAATCTATTACCCCATGCCGCATCTAATGTCGTTGCAGTTGATGGATTTTTCAATCGAGAAAATATTTTGAGATTAGGCGGAAGTATTGGCAAAAGGAAGTTCATCAATGATCCGCTACTTGTTTTAAACATCAAACACATTCTTAAAAATAAAAAAGGAATTGTTGGGATTTATCCAGAAGCTCGCTATTCTTTTGTTGGAACAAATTCTTCACTCCCAGATTCTTTAGGTAAAATGGTGAAAATGCTCGACGTTCCAGTTGTGGTTTTACTCAATCATGGACATCATTTGTCACAACCATTTTGGAATCTTAAAAAACGAAAGAACCGCACCGAATCTGAGATGACGCAAATCTTAACTAAAGAAGATGTTAAGAAACTCAGCGCTGAGGAAATCAGCGATAAAATCAATAGTGCCATTGTCTACGATGATTATGCGTGGCAAAAACAAAATAATATTATCATCGATGAACCTTTCCGTGCCGAAGGGTTACATCTCCCCTTATTTAAATGCCCCGTATGTAAAGATGAGCATCACATGACTTCTAAAGGCACTGAATTGATCTGCGAGAATTGTCAATCAAAGTGGTATCTTACTGAAGTAGGACAACTCGAAAGTAAGACGGACACATTTACTCATATTCCTGACTGGTTCAATTGGCAAAGAGCAGAAGTTAGAAAAGAAATCGAGGCGGGGACTTATCATTTTGAAGATGATGTGATGATTGATTCTTTGCCGAACGCAAAAGGAATGTATCGCTTAGGAAAAGGCCACGTTATTCACAATCAAAACGGATTCCTTGTTACCGGTGAATTCAGTCCTAAATTTAAAATCGAAATGAAGCCACAAGAAAGCTATAGTCTGCATGTTGAATACAGTTATTTCGGAAAAGGCAACTGCTTTATTTTATCAACTTTAAACGATTCGTATTTTATATACCCAATCGATCAAAAAAATTCAGTGACTAAACTTTATTTTGGAGTCGAAGAAGTTTTCAATAATCTTAAAAACAAAAAATAATTTTAACAAAAAAGAAGCCGCTATCTTTTCAGCTTAGCGGCTTTTTCTAATAAATTAAATCCGATTGCTCCTATTGCATTTCCTAGAAGCATAATAAGTGCATAAAGGAATGCTTTTAATTCAAACGTTCCACTGAGCATAAAGTAATAAATGTTTGCAAGACTATGTTCAAAACCTGCCATGAGAAAAATCATCGCACTAAATATAACAAGAAAAACCTTAGCAATATCGTTGGGAACACGCTTGTAACCTTCAACGGCAATATACATCATAATTCCACATAAAATAGCTAGTCCAAGC
>JBAYST010000046.1:0-4382 GCA_041676005.1 Bacilli bacterium
GGTCGATTCGTAATTATCATCGAATTCTCTAACTTCAGTCGGGCGGTTAATTCCTGCTAAATGGACGATAAAGTCACTTTGAGCGACTAAAGATGACAATTCTTTGACTTCGTTATCAAGCGCATCAAAGGACAAAACTTCATAACCTTGCTCTTTTAAATGCGCGGTTAAGTTCTTGCCGATGAATCCTTTTGCACCTGTGATTAAAATTTTCATCTTGTGTCCTTAAATATATTTAAACGCAGAAGTTCTTTTTTCATTTCCTCGAGGTTGAGATTTTTTGTATTATGGGAATTAAAAGAAGGAATTTCATCTAAAGCAGCATTACCTTCCTCGATGTATTTTTTATAATTCAAGTCGCGGTTATCCGCAGGAATTTTAAAGAAATTCCCAAGGTCAACGGCACGTAACATTTCTTCAGAAGTAGCGAGCACTTCATATAATTTTTCGCCATGACGAGTTCCAATATACTTGATGGTATCAGGTGAACCATGCAGTAATTCAATAGTTGCCTTAGCTAAAATATCGATCGTCACCGCGGGTGCCTTTTGCACGAACAAATCACCTTGTTCGCCATGTTTAAAGGCATATAAGACAAGATCAAGCGCGTCGTCTAAAGTCATGATAAAACGGGTCATGTTCGGATTTGTGATCGTCACTGGTTGATGATTTTTAACCTGTTCGACAAAAAGCGGAATCACCGAACCACGAGACGCCATCACATTGCCATAACGCGTCAAACATAAAATTGTATCTCCCGGAGACAATTGGCGACTTCTTGCGATGACGTTTTTTTCCATTAAGGCTTTAGAAATCCCCATCGCGTTAATTGGATAAGCCGCCTTATCGGTTGAGAGAAAGATTGCTTTTTTAACGTGATTTTCCACACAAGCAGTGATGACGTTATTTGAGCCTAGGATGTTGGTTTTCACCGCTTCCATCGGATAAAATTCACAAGATGGGACTTGCTTTAAAGCCGCGGCATGAAAAACATAGTCCACGCCTTTAAATGCATCTTTGATCGATTCATAGTCTTTAATATCGCCGATGTAAAATTTCAATTTTTCGTTTTTGAACTCTTTACGCATGTCATCTTGTTTTTTCTCGTCTCGAGATAAAACACGAATTTCTTTAATATTGGTATTGATAAAATGTTCGACGACAGTGTGCCCGAAAGAACCAGTTCCACCAGTCACCAATAATACTTTTCCATCCAGTAGCATAAATTTTCTCCTAATAATAAATCAATTTATTATATCACTATGTTAATATCATAGGAAAAGAATTAGGAAATATTAAAAAAACTCACCCAAAGTGAGCAGAGTTATCTCGGGTTTTTGAATGTCCAAATAAGACGAGAAATACCGTGAATATATTTATATATTTACCTAGAACGAGAAATGTTTAAAGCGCAACTATCAAATTAGCTTTTCACTAGAGTCATGGCCCTTCTTAAATGAATCAGTGCATTTTCACTGGATTTATGCAGATAAAATATGATTAAACCGCGCGTATTTTTATTTTGAAATTAAAATTAATTACTCCCAAGAGCAATCAGAAGAATACTGTTTATTTTTACTATTTTTTTGAATTTCTAAACATTTCTCGCGAAATTCTTTCTTAGAAATACCTAGAGGTATATATTTTAATTTGTTTAATTCGGTTTCGACAGCTTGTTTTTTTATTTCGGCTATCTCATCTTCGGATTTGATATTTTTTTCAAGAAGAAAATCCGCCAAATGGAAGAAAGTAGCGTGTCCTTCTGTTTTTATTCCCGAACCTTTAAAAACTAATTTAATTGTCTTAAAAAATATTTTAAAATCTAGTGGAAATGAATAAAGAGCGATATGTTCGAGGTCGTAGGCGAGAGCTTGATCGTTTGATATGTTATTACGACCATGAATAACCGACCAACTGCTCAATCCTGGCTTGATTGCCATCCGATAGACAAATTTTGTATCTTTCATCAATAGAGTTTCGAAAATCGTTTTTGGTCGCGGTCCAATAATCGTCATTTGTCCTAAGAGAATATTGAAGAGTTGCGGTAGTTCATCAAGACTAGTACGACGCAAAAATACACCGAACTTTGTCAAACGGGCTTCATCTGATTTGAGGTCACCGTTTTGATCGTAGATAATTTTCATCGAACGGAATTTATAAAGAGTGAAAATTTTATTATATTGACCAACTCTTTTTTGTTTGAACAAAACCGGACCTCTAGAGGAAATTTTGGTGATAATTGCAATTATGAGTAAAAGAGGTGAAAGAATTAAAATTCCTAAAATGGACCCCACAAGATCAATAATTCTTTTAATTACAAGGTAAATTTTTTGTCGTTTTTTAAACATTTTTTTGTGGGCTTTCAAAGAAACATATTACTAAATTAAAGTGTTGCTTTCAACCTTTATAAGCCACTTTGATGTTCATCAGATTTTTTTTGAAAATATTTCTCAAGTGGGAAAAGGAGAAAGTATCCTAATAGAGAAGAAATCAGTGCTTGAACTAAATCGAATATCGAAGAGATATAAGCCCCTAATCCATAATATATAAAATACGAGATAAAATAAATACCGACCATCACCAAAGAGCCAATTAAAAGTCCGAAATATTTGATTTTCTTCGGAGATATCTTGTAAAAATAGCCAGCGATAATCGCCATTAAAGCTTTGGCAAGAATCGTAAACGGAACGAATTGTCCAAAACCGCTAAAAAGATCTGCCATCGAAGAAAAAGAAGCCCCAATAAAAGCTCCATACCAAGGCCCTAAAATCACTGCCGCAAGCAAGGTGATCACATCGCCAAAATTAAAATATCCGGCTCCGTTAGCATAAGGGATTTTTAAAAAAACAGTGAGGACATAACCTAGAGCGATTAACATTCCTGAAAGAGTCAGTTTTTTTAAATATCCTTTTTCCACGTTTTTAATTGTAGCACGATTGAGATTGATAAAAAATTGGCGCTAATTGATCTTTTGAACAAGTGAGTTTGAGGATCAATGTAAATTATCTCGCAAATATAAATATATTTGTTGTTCACGCTTGAATGCGCTACGCACTCATTGGGCGAACATAAACTTCAAATAATCGCATTGTGTGCGTGTGGACTCGATTGTCATCGATTAGAAGATTAAATTTCATCAGATTCAACAGTATTTTCACCTTTGATCACAATCGGTTCATCACTGAACATACTCTCACGATAATCATTCCAAAGAATGTCAAAAATAGAAGTGTAAATTATCCAATCGACGATGATTAAAATCACAAAAATCCGGTCTCCGAGTATATTTTCAAAAAACTCGCCGATATAACCGACGTTAGGAATTGAAAACTGGACTTTTCCGAGAATAGATTCTTTCTGAAGCAGAATTTCTTTTCCTGTTTTATCATAATAGCGATCGAAAAATGACTCTTTCCATTCCGAAACATCGGTGTGGAAATTATCATATGGCATCGTCTTATAAGAGGTGAGACCGTTTTCATCTACGTTGATTTCTGCTAGATAGTGTGTGTTGATAAATGGAACGATGACCACACTGACAATTGTCCCATCCACAGTTTGCGTTTTGATATAAGTTCGATAAGTGATGATATCACCGACTTTTAAAGTGCTGAAACGAGGAGCGCTTACAAAAACAGCGTCTCCTTTATCATAGATTCCGACCATGCTTTCACTTTGAACAACGTATGCTTTAAGACCGAAAGCATGAACGGTTCGATCGGGTAAAAAGGCATCGAAAATCAAATATGAACCACCGAGAACGATAAAAAACCAAGATATAAAACTGAAGACTTTTCGCCAGACATTTTTCTTCTTATTTAAATTACTTCTCGATATTTCATTGATGCTTTTCATTTCACTTGTCCGAAGGATTTTTTTGATTTTCTTTTTTTCTTGTTTTTGAGATTTTATTAGATTTGACTAAGATGACGATTCCACCGATCGAAACAAAGGCGCTGACATAAAAGAAGATGCTCTCTTGACTCCCTAAAAAACCGGTTATAGCGCCAATTCCAGGGATTCTCTCTTTGACAGTTCCTAGATACATATCTTCGGTTATTCTCCACGGGAATGAATATCCACTAAAAGTGGATCCGACAATATAATAACTCTCTCCATCAATCGGAGTCACATATGAAAGAGCCCGATATGCTTTCCGACCATCGTAGTCGCCGCGGCCTTTTAAATCAAAAACAATCAATTTCCCTTGTAAGTCATCGAATTCTTCTTTTTGGGTAATCAACAAATCTCCGGTATTCAAAGCCGCGTCATAGCCGGTGAGTCCACTGAATGAAGCGTTGTTCCGATACATCTTATAGGAAAGCTTAGGAAAATAAAGAAACGTGGCTAATAAAAATAATATGATCACAATCGCTGACGAA
>JBAYST010000047.1:0-4136 GCA_041676005.1 Bacilli bacterium
GCTTAAAATACCTGCGTTGACCGGTAAAATATAACACATGGCAATAAAGGTGATTAGACCTCCGATAATTTCGGTTTTGATCGTCGTTCCTTTCGCCCTCAAGCCAAATAATTTTTCAAAAAATTTCATATCAATCTCCTGATTAAACCTGTTGTATTTTAACATACTTAAAAAACCTAAAAAACACAATTTGATAAAAAAGAAGACTGATTCTAGTTTCGCAATTTTAAAATTTTCTTTGCTTGCTAGCAATACTGCTCACAATTTTACTTAAGTGCAGTAAATAAAAAGAATAAGATTCGTTTTAATTATGAATTCAAAAATAGTGGGACAAAACAAGACTTATTTTTTCACTCAATAAAGATGTTAAGCATTTATACTTGACACCTAAAATAAACTTTTATAATATAAGAAAGTTAAAAAAGGAGAAAAAAATGGCAGTAAAACTCAGATTGACACGAACCGGCAGACATAAAGATCCATTTTATCGGATTGTCGCTGCAGATTCCCGTTATGCTCGTGATGGACGTTTCATTGAAGAAATCGGACATTTCGATCCTTCTAAAGGAGTCGCAAGTGCGACGATTGATGAAGAAAAAGCACTTGAATGGTTGAATAAAGGAGCGACACCTTCTGATACCGTTAGAGCAATGCTTCGAGCTAAAGGCTTGATGCAAAAACACGCCGAAAGCAAAAAAGCTGAAAAGAGTAAAAAATAATGGATTATGAGAAGGTAATTCGCGCCATTATTGAACCATTAGTCGCAAACAAAGATTCAATAATGATTCGTAAAACTCTAAGCGAAAATGGAAAAGACGTCACGATTCTAATCGTCGCTGAGAAAGAAGATACTTCTCGCTTGATTGGACGAAGAGGAATAGTCGCTAATGCGATTCGCGAAGTCGCTTCCGTCAGTGGCAAAAGCGAAAACAAAAGAATCCACATTCATTTTGAATCTTTTGATGAAAAGGATGAAGAAGAGAAGTAATCTTTTCTTCTTTTTATAATATGGAATTTTTAGCACTTGGATATATAAGCGGAACACATGGTCTAGATGGGACAATAAAATTAGTCTCAACTAGTGATTTTGCGCATGAAAGATACACCGAGGTGAAAGACTTTTATCTTCTATCTAAATCAGGAGTTCGTACTCCTGTCACTTTGGTTTCATTCAAAATGAGCGGAGAACTCCATTACTTAAAATTTGCAGAGTTCACCACGCTTGAAGAAGCTCAACTTCTAAAAGGCAGTTTGCTTCAGATCAAAAAAGAAGATGCCCTAATTCCTGAAGGTTTTTATTTCTTTTCGGACTTAGTCGATTGTGAAGTTTATGATGAACGAGACGTCTCATTAGGAAAAGTGATCAAAGTTGAAGAATTTCCAGCGCAGATCACTTTAAGAGTAAGACAAAATAACGATAAAGAATTTTTTGTTCCATTTATCGAACAATTCATTATCGATGTCGACATCTCAAAGAAGAAAATCATCATCAAGGTGCTTGAGGGGTTAATATGAAAATTACAATTTTGACCCTTTTTCCAGAAATGTTTGGTGGGATTTTGACTAATTCGATTATCAAACGCGCGATTCATAAAAAGCTCGTGGAAATCGAGATCATCAACGTTCGCCATTTCACCAAAGATAAGCATGGTCGTGTCGATAGCGCTCCAGTCGGAGGTGGCGCAGGTTTGATCATGCAATGTCAACCGATCATCGATGCTTTAAAATCTATTCCAAATTATAAAAAGACGAAGAAGATTCTTCTTTCTCCTACTGGAGAAACCTATAAACAAGAAAAAGCACGTGAGCTTGCCACTGCTAAAGAAGATATCATTCTCATCTGCGGACATTATGAAGGTGTTGACGCTCGGGTTGAACATTATATTGATGAGCAGATTTCTTTAGGAGATTACATTCTCACCGGTGGCGAAATCGGAGCGATGGCAATCGTCGATTCTCTTGTGCGACTTCTCGATGGAGCGATTGCAAAAGAGTCAATTGAAGAAGAATCATTTGAAAATGATGCTTTAGAATATCCGCAATTTGCAGAACCTTATGATTTTAATGGTCATAAGATTCCTGATATTCTCTATTCGGGTAATCATCAAGCGATCAAAAAATGGCGAAGAAAAGAAAGCCTCCGTCTCACCAAAGAAAAAAGACTTGATCTATTTCAAAAAATTAAACTGACAAAATTGGACAAATCACTTCTAGAAGAAACCAAAACTTCTGAACCTCCCAAATGGGAAAAAGAAGCGATTCAAAAAGGACATAAATTCATTAAAAAATAAGGACGCGAATCCTTATTTTTTTATCGAGGAAATCCCCCGCCCATTCCAGGAAATCCGCCAGGTGGCATTCTTCCAGATTTTTTATATTGCTGCATTTGTTTCATCATCTCTTTTGATTGTTCGTATTTCTTTAAGACTTTGTTGATTTCTGCAAGCGATTTTCCTGAACCTTTGGAAATTCTCTGTTTTCGAGAGAACTTTAAAACTTCGGGTTCTCTTCTTTCTAAAGGTGTCATCGAGGCGATGATGACTTCGAAGTTTTTCATTTCGAGTTCGGCTTTCCTTTGCTGCTCTTCACTGATGCGTGGCATTCCAGGAATCAATTTCATAATTCCTCCAAGCGAACCTAAACGTTGAACTTGTTTCATTTGCTTTAACATGTCGTTGAGATCAAATTTTCCATCCATCATTTTATTTAAGGAACGTTTCATCTCTTCTTCATTTAATTCTTCTTGAGCTTTTTCGACTAACGTCATAATATCGCCCATTCCAAGAATTCGATCTGCCATCCGTTCAGGATAAAAAACATCTAAATCTCCAACTTTTTCACCAATACCCGCGAATTTAATTGGAATTCCGGTTAAATGTTTAATTGATAAAGCGGCTCCGCCGCGAGCATCACCATCGAGTTTAGAAAGGATGATCCCACTGATTTTTAGTCTTTCGTTAAAGGCTAAAGCGACATTGACCGCGTCTTGTCCGGACATTGAATCGACGAGCAAAAGAATTTCATCAGGGACAACTTCCGTAGCGATTTGATTTAGTTCATCCATCATCTTTTCATCGATTTGAAGACGTCCTGCAGTATCGATGATAACCACATCATAATTTTCTTTTTTTGCCTTTTCTAGAGCACTTTTTGCGATTTTAAGAGGAGAAACTTTAGTCCCTAAATTGACGATATCGACTCCGACTTGACGAGCGATTTGATCGAGTTGGTCGATTGCTGCCGGACGATAGATATCTCCAGCGACAAGAAGAACTTTCTTCTTCAATTTGTTTTTCATCAAGTAGGCGAGTTTCCCTGCGCTAGTCGTTTTTCCAGTTCCTTGTAAACCGACCATCATAATCACGGTCGGACGTATTTTTTGATAGGAGATTTCACTTTCTGTAGAACCTAATAAAGTCGTAAGTTCATCATGAGCGATCTTCACTAATGTTTGACCTGGATTCAATTTTTCTAAGACTTCTTGTCCGATTGCTTTTTCTTTTAACTTTGAAGTGAACTCTTTGACTACTTTAAAATTGACATCGGCCTCTAATAGGGCGATGCGAACTTCTTTTAGCATCTCATCGATATTGCTTTCATTTAGTCGCGCTTGGTTGCGCCACTTCTTAAATATATTCGATAATCTATCGCTCAATGATTCAAATGCCATTTACATCATTCCTTTAATTTTATTGATCAACTCTAAGATTTGGACATCTTTACTCAACATCTCTAGTTGTTCTAAATCTTTGAGAATTTGACCGTTATTTTTAATAATCTGTAATTTGTTTTCAAAATTCTCAAGTTTGAGAAGTGATTTTTTTAACGAATCGGAAACAGCAGCGCGAGAGATTTTACGATTTTTAGCAATTTCTGCAAAAGAAAGATTGTAAGCATAATAATCACTCATGATCGCTTTTTGATTAGAGGTGAGTAAATCACCATAAACTTCGAGGAGTTTATTAGCGAGAATAATGTTTTCTAATTCACTCATCTTTAGCATCTCCAACACATAATTCATATAAATAAGTATCTAAATCAAACTCTTCTAAATCATCCATTTTTTCACCAAGTCCAATGAAACGAACTGGAATTCCGAGTTCGTTTCGAATCGCTAAGACGATTCCACCTTTTGA
>JBAYST010000048.1:0-4059 GCA_041676005.1 Bacilli bacterium
ATGGTGCCCACGGCCGGAATCGAACCGGCATGGCTGTTAACCGATGGATTTTGAGTCCATTGCGTCTACCTATTCCGCCACGTGGGCATAACGTATTAATTATAAAAGATTAAGTGAATAAATAAAGAAAAAGATTTTAGTTAAGTATACTTAAGTAAATGTTTAACCTTCTTTAAATAAATATTTTTACTACCGTATTATGTCATCTTCTTTATTTTTTACTCTTTTAAGTAAATAATAATGACTATGTGGTGGGAAGTTATCTTAGATGCTTTAATAGACAGCTTGATTACCTTTGCGGTGATCTTTGCCTTAAACTTTTTGATTTCTTTTGTCGAAGATAAACTCGCTCGTGTTTTTGTGAAAAACCAAAAGGTTTCACCCTTAATCGGTTCTGCAGTTGGTCTAATCCCACAGTGTGGCTTACCCGTTGTCGCTAGTGATATGTATCAAAAGCGACATATCACAATGGGGACCTTGATCGCTGTTTTCATCGCTTGTTCTGATGAGGCTTTACCGATTATGCTCGCAGATGTTAATGCGATTAAATCCGCTTTACCCTTATTGCTCATCAAGTTCGTCCTCGGTTTTGTTGTCGGCTATATAGTCGATTTGATCTTCACAAAAAATGTCAAGGAAGTTAAAGAAGCTCTTACAAAACGCGATCTTGAAAAAGAAGAAGAAGTCCATATCGGTTGCTGCCACCATGAAATCGAAAGCGAAAAAGATCATCACAGCGATAAAAAGAATTGGGCTAAATCCCACCTTCTCCATCCTCTGATTCATTCACTTAAGCTTTTTGCTTATATCTTTATAATTAATCTCATCTTTGGTTTTATCATCTTCTTCGTCGGAGAAGATGCGATTTCCAACTTCTTGCATAGCAATGTTTGGTTAACGCCTTTATTTGCGACTTTTGTCGGAATGATTCCTAACTGTGCCTCTAGCGTGATCATCACTCAGATGTATATCGACGGATCGATTTTATTTGGAGCCGCTTTAGCAGGTTTGGTGATCAATGCCGGAATCGGAATGCTCGTCTTATTTAAAAATTTTAAGAACTATAAAAATAACTTAATCATTTTAGGAATTCTTTTTATCGTTTCAATCATCACCGGTTATTTGACGATTGCCCTTCAACTAAATTTTAATTTATTTTAAATTGATTTAAATCGAATCTTTACCTTTAAGAACTAGTTCAGGTTCTTTATTAATCACGCGCATATTAGGAGCAATCGAATGAGTGATGAAGACATTAGAACCAATGGTCACTTTATCTCCGATATTCGTCTCTCCTCCTAAAATCGATGCTCCTGCATAAATAGTCACATAGTTTCCAACGGTTGGATGACGCTTTTCACCCCGCATCTTTCGCCCTGCAGATAATGAAATCGCTCCTAAAGTCACACCTTGATAAATTTTTACATGATGTCCGATTATTGCCGTTTCTCCGATGACAATTCCTGTTCCGTGATCGATGAAAAAATATGGTCCAATATTTGCTCCAGGATGAATATCGATTCCGGTTTTACTGTGAGCGATTTCACTCATCATCCGCGGAATAAGAGGAATATTGAGTTTATATAATTCATGAGCGATCCGATGAACGAAAATCGCATAGAATCCCGGATAAGTCAAAACGATTTCTTGTTTAGATTCACAAGCCGGATCACTATTAAAAGTCATTTCAATATCGGTGAGTAAAATGTCTTTTAAGCGCGGAAGTGAATCGAAGAACAATTCGATTTTCTCATGGTCGGTATTCAAACATTTTCTCAACGCTTTTTTGCAAATTCGGTCACATTCTTTAGGACTTTTAGTCTTGATGAAGTAATTAGGAAAAAAGCGATTGCGGATCTTATTTAAAAAATCTGCAATATGAGCTTGATTGGGCAACGTTTTAAAATCTTTGACAATTAATTCCATTGATATCTTTCTCCTGTATCGGGCAAAATGACCACGACTTTTTTATTTATATATTTGGGATCTTTAGATAGTTCTAAAGCTGCTTTTAGTGCCGCTCCAGAAGAAATACCGACTAAAAGTCCTTCCTTTTTGACGATTTCTCTAGCGGTCTTGATCGCATCTTCATCACTAATAGTGACGACCCGATCGACGAGACTTAAGTCTAAAGTCTTAGGAATAAAATTGGCCCCGAGTCCTTGAATGAGGTGTTTTGCAAATGTTCCTTTTGTGATAAGCGGAGACGAACTCGGTTCAACTCCGATGATCTCAACTGGTAAGCCTTTTTCTTGAAAAAAGCGTCCGATTCCACTGATCGTCCCTCCGGTTCCAATTCCGGCGACGATCACATCAACATCTTTTAAATCTTGATATATCTCATCAGCGGTATGTAAATAGTGAGATTTCGGATTAGATAAATTGATGAATTGACCAAAGATAATACTGTTTGGAATTGATGCTTTGATCTCTTCGGCTTTATCGACTGCTTGTTGCATCCCGCCTTCAATTAAAACGAGTTCTGCATTATAAGCGCGAATCAAGTCTTTTCTAGCTTGAGACATCGTCGAAGGCATGACAATAATCGTTTTATAACCAAAATAATTTCCTAAAGCCGCTAAAGCGATTCCGGTGTTGCCGCTGGTCGGTTCAATAATCGTCGAACCAACTTTTATCACTCCGGCTTTTTGATAGTCTAAGAGTATTTGTAAAACCGGACGATCTTTCACACTTCCGGCCGGATTAGCCTTTTCGAGTTTTCCATAAAGTTCAAAAGATAGATGATATGCTTTTTGAATTTTATCTAATTTAACTAATGGGGTGTTACCGATCAGCTCGGTGACATTTTTATAAATCATAATCTACCTCTTTACAATTACTCATCAATTATACTAATTTCATCTTAAAAGATGTATAAAAGTGATACACATTTTTTTTAAATCAAATATTTGAGTTATCTCCACGATAAAAAGATAATCTCTTTTAAAACCAAAATTTGTTCACTTATTTTTCTTAATTTGAATATGTTATTATATTTGATAATAAGGAGTATTTATGAAAACAAAAAGCATGGTTCCATTTTGGGTAGTGGGAGCGATTAGCGCTGCAGTGAATTACATCAGTAACGCAATCGTTGTTTCAAATTTGATGCCTGTTATTTCATCGATTGTCGAAAATCCATCTGTAGAGCCGACTGAAATGCTCATTGTGGCAATGTATGTTGCCATAAATTGGATAATTTTGATTGCTATGTTGGGCACGGCGCAGTTTATCTTAGCGATCATTCACCTTGTCTTTTATTCTAAAAAGAGATTTACAAATAATGATTCAAAAGTTGGTCACGCTCTTTACCAATTGTTCTTTGGTTTAGGACTTATTGGATTATTGGTCGTCTTATTTGTCACTCCAAAAAGCGACACTCCAATGGTCATAAATTGAGTTTAATCAGATAAATCAAGAATACTTCTAATAATCTAAATAAAAGGCTACCTTTAGGTAGCCTTATTCATTTTATAGTGGCGTGCTTGATGAGACTCGAACTCATGGCCTCAACCTTCGGAGGGTTGCACTCTATCCAACTGAGCTACAAGCACAGAATAACTAAACTTCTGGTGGAGTGATGATGATGTATGTCTCAAACCACTGTTTAAAACTTTCATAGTAGATGAAATATTCTTTTTGTTTAGTATCACTACTTTTTAATGAGGCGACATTGACACCTTGATCAAAAAGTAAAACCGCAGGAGCAGTCTTTAAATCTCCTGCTAAAGCAGGATCATAGGCTCTGAGCTCCTTATAATCAACAGAATAAAATTGCAGATTATTATCGTTTGCGTAAGACTCTGCTAAATAAGAAAAAGTTGAGCAAGAAGTGCAACCAGAAATATAGACAACCGCGACAAAACTCGCTTTTTCTTCTTTTTTAGTTTCGACCACCCCATAGTTAACGGATTTTAAACCTTTGTTCTCACTTGTGTAATACTCTGGGCTGAGACGAAAGGGTTCAATCGCTTTTTCACATCCTGAAAGGACAAAAGCGAACAATAAAGGAATAAATAATCTATTTAATTTCATACTGCGTTAAGAGATGAAAAATCG
>JBAYST010000049.1:0-3949 GCA_041676005.1 Bacilli bacterium
GTTTCCCTTCTAGCTTTATATGCTAATCATCTCCGAGGTGATCAAGGAGCGCTGATGGCACCGACGGATGCTTTGGCTAGGCAACACTACGAAACGGCTAAAGAAATCTTTAAAACACAAAAATTGAAAATTGCGCTTTTACTCGGCTCGACTCCAAAAGAAGAAAAAAGGAATTTACTCTTAGACCTAAAAGATGGAATCATCGATCTTGTCATCGGAACACATGCACTATTTTCTAAATCGACCGTTTACTCTTCTTTAGGTTTAGTGATCATCGATGAACAACATCGCTTTGGAGTCAACCAGAGGATGAGACTCGCATCTAAAGGTGAACATGCTGATTTATTGATGATGTCTGCTACACCAATTCCCAGGAGTTTAGCCTTATCGATTTATGGAGATTTAGATGTTTCTACTCTGACGACTTTCCCCTCCTTAAAACGCGATGTAAAAACCGAAATCATCGAATCTGATGACAAAAAAATCACCCAAGTGATCGAGGAAAATTTGAAACTCAAAAAACAGATTTATATCGTCGCTCCTCTAATCGATTTAAGAGATGACAAAAGGTATTCAATCGATAAATTATCCGCACATTATCTGCTCAAATATCCAGGATTAGTCTCGATTTTGCACGGAAAAATGAAACAAGAGGACAAAGAAGAAGCCTTGAGAAATTTCGTTTCCGGAAAGACGCCGATTTTAGTGGCCACTCCGGTAATCGAAGTCGGAATCGATGTGAGAAATGCTGGAGCGATGATCATCTATGACGCAAATAATTTCGGTCTTGCCTCTTTGCATCAACTAAGAGGACGGATTGGACGAGATGGGCAAAAAGCGACTTGCTTACTCATCTATGATCAAGGCGACGAAGAGACAAAAGATAAACTCAATGTCTTAAGCCAATCCAATGATGGATTTTATATCGCAGAGCAAGATCTAAAGATGCGTGGACCTGGCGAATTACTCGGCCTTAGACAAGCGGGTTTACCTAATTTTGCCTTTTTAAATGTCGTCGATGACCTTAAAATCTTTACCACCGCCCGAGATGACGCAAGTGAAATTATCGCTCATCAAGATGATCGACAATACAGTTGGTTAATTAGAAAATGCAAAATAGAAATTGCTAAAAACGATATCATCAAGGCTTAAATTTTAAAAGAAATAGAAATATTTAATTGATAATTAATCTCCTTTTTTATTTAGAGATGAAATGTTAAATATCGGAAATGGATTTAAAGGATTAAAATAAAAAAAGCAGATAATTGTTATTTCTTAAAGAAAAGTCGCTAAAATGATAAAATATCAAAGAGGTATAACTATGTTAAAAATTATTGTGGATTGCATGGGTGGAGACAATGGACCTGCACCAATTGTCCAAGCGATTAAAAATTTCTTAAAAACACATGATGACGTCGAAATCACCGCGGTTGGAAAAATAGATGAATTAGAAGAACTAAATGGACTTTGCCGACTAATCGACGCCCCAGAAATCGTTCCGATGACCGCTGGTGCTCTTGAAGTTTTAAGAATGAAAAACTCATCGATGTTGAGAGCGATTAAAACGATGAAAGATGAAAATCTCGATGCGATTGTCTCTTGCGGATCGACAGGAGGTTTTTTGGCGAGTTCTACTATTACCTTAAAGATGATCCCTGGAATCAACCGCGCTGCACTTATCACCGCGGTTCCTTGCCAAGTTAAGGGCAAATATATGACTTTGCTCGATTGTGGAGCAAATATCGAAAACACCGCAGAAGAGTTGGCACAATTTGCGATGATGGGAAGACTTTATACCCAAGTGGTATTAAACAATCCTAATCCAAGAACGTATTTATTGAGTAATGGCACCGAAGATGAAAAAGGAACTGCTGAGATTAAAGAAGCAAATAAATTATTAAGAAGCACTAACTTTCCAAATTTTCAAGGCAACATCGAAGGCCGCGAGGCTGTTCTTGATTCAAAAGTCGATGTCTTAGTTTCGGGGGGATATGCTGGAAACATCTATTTAAAAGCCTTAGAAGGAACGGCGAAATTGATGGGTAATTTATTAAAAGATGCTTTCAAATTAAATTTAGCGACTAAAATCGGTTATCTCTTTGCGCGTAAAGGAGTCGACCAAATCAAGCAGAGTATGGATTATAAAGCGGTGGGCGGAGCTCTTTTAGTCGGAATTAACGGAATTGTCATCAAGGCTCACGGAAACTCCGATCAAAAAGGTTTCAATAGCGCATTAGAGCTTGCTTATAAACTAGGCATCTCAAAGGCAGTAGAAAAAATAAAGGAAGGAATCGAAAGTGGAAATATCGAATAAAGTTAAAGAGATTTTAAAAATCACTCATATTAAAAAACCAAAAGATTTGAAGTTATATGAACTGGCATTAACGCATTCATCTTTTAACGCTGATGCAAAAACCATTCATCAAGATTATGAAAGGCTCGAATATATTGGCGATGCCGTTTTAGGTTTTATCGTCGCTGATTTAATCTTCCAAATTCATCCAGAAATGGATCAGGGGATGATGAGTAAGTTGAGGAGTTTTCTTGTTCAATCTAAGGCACTTGCTAATTATGCGCGCAAAATCGAACTTTCAAAATACGTCATCGCTGGACATTCTATCGATGTGGACAAAATTGCTAAATCTGATAAGATTCTCGAAGACGTTTTTGAGGCATTGATTGGTGCGATTTATCTTGATCAAGGACTCAAAAAAGTTTCTTCTTATATCCGCGGATTTTTCTATAATGACATCAAGTTTGCAAAGGCTGATCAACTGACTGATTTTAAGACTCGCCTTCAAGAAGAAATGCAAAGCGAACATCGTGATAGCGTCACGTATCGCCTCGTCAAAGAAGAAGGTCCAGGGCACGAGAAAACTTTCATTGTCGATGTCGTTTTTAACGAGACGGTTTTAGCAACCGGAAGTGGAAAAAGTAAAAAAGAAGCTGAGCAAAACGCAGCGCAAAACGCCCTTAAAAAGAAAGCGGTAAAATAATGGGTTTTTTCAAGTTTTTAAAAGAAAAGTTTGCAAAAAGCGGTGCAAAAAGCGATAAATATCACTCCGGAATGACTAAATCTCGGAAGAATTTTGCTAGTAAATTGAGCAAACTATCAGCCAAATATAAAAAGGTCAATGAGGAATATTTTGAAGAACTTGAGCAAATTCTAATCGAGGCTGATGTCGGTGTTTCTTTCGCTTTAAAGATCATCGAAAACGTCTTAGATGAGGCAAAGAAAAATAACATTATAGACCCTCAGGAAATCAATGAATTGTTAGTCGATAAAATGTTTGTCGATTACGCGATAAAAGGCGATATCAAAAATGAAATAACCTTCGTTCAAAATAGCCCGACAGTCGTCCTTGTCGTTGGAGTAAACGGAGTTGGAAAAACGACGACAATCGCGAAACTCGCCCATCGATATTTGAAGATGAAAAAAACCGTTCTTCTCGTCGCTTGCGATACGTTTAGAGCAGGAGCTACTGAACAACTTGACACATGGGCTAAACGACTTGGAATTGAAATTGTCATCGGAGAAGGAAATGCCGATCCTGCTTCTGTTGCATATGACGGAATGATTAAGGCAAAGAAAGACAAAATCGATTTAGTCATCGTCGACACCGCTGGAAGATTACAAAATAAAATTAACTTAATGGCAGAGCTTTCTAAAATCAAACGAGTGATCGCTAAAGAAATAGAAAGCGCTCCTCATGAGACATTTTTAATCATCGACGCGACCACTGGACAAAATGGTGTTTCGCAGGCTAAGGCTTTTAAAGAAGTGACTGAAATCAGTGGAATCATCATCACAAAAATGGATGGGACCTCAAAAGGTGGAATCGTCTTAGCGATTCGAAACGAACTCGGAATTCCAGTTCGTTTCATTGGACTTGGTGAAAAAATGGATGATTTAGAAGAGTTTGATTTAGATACTTATTTATATGAATTA
>JBAYST010000050.1:0-3886 GCA_041676005.1 Bacilli bacterium
ACTAATTTAAGTTCTCTTAACGCCGCTTCATATTCGCCGTCTTTATGCGGAAAGCGATAGTGCCATAAAATATTGTTTTCCATAAAAGAAATACCTTTTCCTTTTACGGTTTTGGCAATGATAATCGATGGACGTTTGTTTTCTTTTGCTCCTAGTAATGCATCTTTGATTTCGGCGCAATTATGACCATCAATTTCGCATCCATCCCAGTTAAAAGCTTGCCATTTTTGAAGTAAAGGTTCGAGTTTTAACGTGTTTTCCGTAAAATCAAGACTTTGCATCATGTTTCGATCGATAATGACAATTAGATTGTCTAGTTGATATTGACTAGCGACTAAAGCACTTTCCCAAACCGCACCCTCGTCACATTCTCCATCTCCGATGATTGCATAAACCTTATTTTTTCGTCCTTGTTTTTTTAAGGCAAGAGCGATTCCAACTGCGTAAGATAGTCCGTGTCCTAAAGATCCAGTCGAAGCATCAATTCCAGGTACTCCTTTATGTGAGACGTGACCGGATAAGACGGAACCATTTTGATAATGAGTTTTTAAGGTTTCTCGATCAAAAAACCCAAGCTCTGCTAATGCAGTGTAAATCGCAGCTCCTGCATGACCTTTACTGAGAACGAAATAATCGCGCTCTAGGCTCGTTGGGTCATGCGGAAAAACTTTTATCACTTCAGCATATAAAACCCCGACTATTTCGGCTAATGACAAAATAGAAGCAATATGTGATCCTTTGGAAAGATGGGTCATTTCAATCCCGTGTCGGCGAATTAGCCACGCTAATTCTTTCCCATTTATTTTTCTATGTTCCATTTAGTTCTCCTTTGATTGAAGTGAGTAAAAGATTGTCAAAAACTTCTTGGTTATTTTTTAATAAGTGATGAGCCACAACTACCGGTCTCACTTTTTCTTCATATGGGTATTTAATTTCACCAGTTAAAATTTCTTTTAATTTGAAAAGGGCTTCTACTTTACACGTGGCGACAAAATCTGGAATAAATTCAAGTAAATAGTTAGTGCTCGTCATCCCTATTGGAGAATAGACAAAAAACGGAACTCCAGAACTTAAATAATCTCCAATTTTACTTGAAAGCGCATATTTTAAATCTTTTAAAGCGTACTCTTCAAACGATTCAATGTGAATTAATAAATCACTGGATAAAATAATTTCTTTGACTCGTTCATAAGAGACCATCTCTTTATATTTCACTCCGGGAGCGTCTTTCAAGATTTCGTTCATTTTAGAGTCGAAGGGCCCATAAATCCATAACTCTAACCCGTATTGGCTAAGCACTTGTCCAACTTCTAATATCGATTTTTCTCTTCCGAGTCCAAGATTACCTAAATAGACGACTCTTTCGAATTTTTCAGGTTTCTTCCCTTCACTAATATCAAATGCTCCTGCATTCATAATTACACTAGCAGAGTGCTTAATTTCGGTTTGATAAAGATCGAGTAATTCTTTTGAGTTATAAATGCAATGATCTGAGTATTTAATAGCTTTTTTCATTTGTCTTGCCAAGCGATGATGGAAAAATGGATAGAGCCAATTATGTTTTTTAGACATGTAATTGAATTTCTTAAAACCGTAATCTTCACAATTATGAATGATCAGAGGAATCTTCATTTTGCGAGCGATACGCCTTGCTAATTTAAATAAAAATGGCGCATCTCCAGCTTGTAAAAGAATGACATTGGGTGAAAAATCTTTGATCCAATTGACGAATTCACTAGATATCCACCGCTTTGAATTCCAAACCATTTCTCGTGCTAAAGATCCTAGCGGATTTTTAAAGTTGCTATTTGATACCTTTGAGGAGTTTTGGCCCACTTCAATGTTTTGAAATTGAGGAGAGATTTTGTTACCGACTTTTATTTTTTTAAACGACTTAAAAGCTCGTAAAGCATCTTGATCGCTCACCCGGTAAAAGTTTGTAAAATTGTCACAATCAGGAATTTCTTCTTTCAGATAAAAATTAGCGACTTGTTCATTTTTTAAATTAGAAACAAGGTTTAAAATTGTCCTTCCATTTGAATTCGTGGAAGATAGACAATTATTGGAAACGATGAGAATTTTCAAATTTTCTTTATCCATTTTCTCTGAACCTTATCTTTAACGTAACAAAAGGTTTGTTACTTTTTACTTATTCCTCACTTCATCATAAACAATTTGCCCATTTTGAACAAATTTTTCGCCCTTTTTCATATTTGTAAAAATATGTTTTGGCTTATGCCCAGTTTTCTTTTGTAATCTAAAGGCGTAATAAAATTCATAAAACCGATATAAACGTGGATGAATGAGTTTGTTTACAGCACCTTTTGAAACAAAGTATTGTTCATCGAAACCTTTAAAATAAGAAGATTTTTCCGCATCAGCGATAATATCAAAAACTAGTTTCGAGGACCTGAAAATCTTAAGACGTTTTTTCATCATCTCATGCATAAAAACAGAATCTTCGCCTGAATAAATAAAGTTTGGAGTTCCAAGCGCTTCATTGAAACGAAGGTTGTATTTTTCCACCGCCTTCTTGCTAAGCGCAACGCCAGGCCCACCGACATGAGATACATCGCTAAACCGAATGACGAACGCGGTGCGTTTTTTAGAAATTTTTTCTTTTCCAAAAATCAAACCATTGAAAAGCACAGCATCATTTTTGTTCTTCAAAAAGAAACGAACAACTTTATTTTCGTAATCATCGAGCAAGGCACAATCATCATCGATAAATAGACCGATGCTTGCCGATAAATTCTCCAGTAAAATATTGCGATTTCGGCTCACGCCTTTAGTCGTGCTATCGATGACTAAAATTTCTTTTCCTCGATGAACAAAAGTATAAGCTTGGTCGCGATCTGTTTGATTAGCGACAATTGCAGAACTTTTGACATTGAGATAATTAAGGAGTTCACGAATTTCTTCTTCACCGTTTTTATGCATCGTCGGAATTAAAATTTGCAAAGGATTTTTTTCATCAAGCGGAAACGGTTTTCGGCTGAATAAGGTATGAAAAAACTCTTTGATAAATCGACGATTAAAAATGATTTGAATAAGAGAGAATAATCCTACATAAGTGAAACCCTTGACGAGCAATTGTGAAATATTCGTCAGATTATTTAAATCAATTAAAAGATTGATGCTTAAAGGTTTAAAACCGAAAACTAAGCTAGTGATAATAGCTGCTACCAAGCCATATAAAGCATTAAAAATCACTGATTTCCAGTATGTTTTTTGTTTCAATTTAATTTTTTTCGAATTATAAAAAGAAAGTGCAATAGCCTCGACGGTATAAGAAAAAACGGTTCCAATGATACATCCCCAAATTCCTAAAACGTAGCAAAGTCCAATCCCAAGTGCAACATTTATGACAAAAACGCACGCATAGATGATTGCCGGGATGAGGTTTTTATTTAGCGCTCGTTGAACCTGAAAACTGAAAGTTTGACCTGCAATTAAAATATTAGAACCCAGGATAACAAGCGAATACCAAAAGATATCTAAATAGTTAGCAGAGTAAGAAGCAGGTAACCACGCTGAAACAAATTCGAACCCACACGCCATAAATCCAAAGACAATCAAGACGATCACGATCGAAATCACTTTGATGACAAAATCAAAAATGTATTGGACTTCATCCATCCTTCCTCTGACAGCATCTTCGGTTAATTGAGGCCCAAAAACGCTTGTGATTGAAACAGAAACACTGACGATATAAGCATTGAATGTGGTGCTTATTTGATAAATTGCGACCGCTTGTGAACCAATCATAAATCCAATAATAACTTTATTTGTAATCAAATTCATTTGGGTGAGAATAGAGATTGCAAAAACGACTAAAGAGAAGACGATAATTTGTCGAAACATCGTTTTATCGTACTTATCAAAC
>JBAYST010000051.1:0-3572 GCA_041676005.1 Bacilli bacterium
GAAATAACTAAAACGTTATCATATGGTTTTAAAGTTGCTGAAGTCATTCCGCTTGCAAAAGTGAATGATGTTTTATCATTGATTTTCAAAGTCGGAGTAGTTGCATCGCTTCCAACAGACAAGCCATTGAATTTAATAGCAGAAGCATAGGTCAATGCAGGCAATGTAATTGTGAATTCTCCACCTGTTGTACTATTTCCACCAATGGAAATAGACCCTACTCGAGGCGATGCGTTTAATCTAACATTGTTAATCTCCGAAAATTGTAAATCGCCTATTTCTGGAACCGACTTTGTAATACTAAGATCAGCACTTGTCCAGCTTGTCTTATATTCACTATTTGCAACGCCGAAAGAAATAACTCCTTCACCCGGAACATATTCTCCAATTGTAATATTGAAATTTCCATATGCAGTTATGTCATTTTCAGTATCGGTATATGCAACTGTCACTTGTTTTGTCCCGATGTCACTTGTGACAAATGTGTGTCCATCGTAATCAGTAGTCCAATCAATTACTTCCATTTCATTATCATCTTCATCAACTGCAGTAACGATTAAACCTTCTGCATCAAATGTTTCTCCAACAAAATATGTTTTTTTAACACTTGAATGGTCAAGTAAAATATGGTCTAAAACACCAAATTCCACTGACGCAGAGGCATATGTCACGACAATACTAGAAACCGTCGAAGCATTACCACCTCTGCTGATACAGAAATATGTGTAATCTGTGCCAGCTGAAATAGTCCAAGTTGTGGTTAATACGGTTTGTGTGGAAACCAGCGTACCAGAAACAGTATAATCGGCTGTGACATCATTTACTAATCGACTAGTCGATCCACCATACAAACTATGTTCTCTTGCGGTTCCTGTTTGAGTTAAAACGACACTGACCAGCCGACCAGGTAGTGCTGTGGTATTGTAAAGAACTCCAGTGGTTTTTTTAAACTGCAAGTTGGCCCCACTGGAAGTAACATCTTTGCTTCCAATCCCAATGGTGTTGACTGTTGCTGTTCTTTCCGCTCCGCCATCATAATTGGTTAGCCCAAGTACAGCGCTGCCCCCTAAGTTTGTTAGATCAAGTGTGAACGAGACATTTTCAGCAGCCTTGGCCCCTTCCAATCGGTTCGCACCGATTCCAGCGCCAACGCCAATGGCTAGCGCAAAACCTAAAGCTAGAGTGCTGAGTTTTTTGAATTTTCTCATTTTTTTCTCCTTTTTTATGAGTTGGTCTTATCGACCTATATAGACGAATGAAATAAATGTATTCACAACTATTTATTTTATAAATCGCCTAATTTATTCTTAATCATTATACAACTCTTTTTTTATTCACACAATTAGAAAATTGCCTCTATTTCTTTAAGCAGTTTTTTATTTAATTACTTCTTGTATTCAAAGCATCTAAAAATGGTAAATAAATCTTTTTATAAAAGAATCATTTATGATTAAAATATAACTTTCTTATTGTTTATAGAGATTTAAGAGTTCCACGGCAGTGGTCCACCGCTTAACATGATGACGATGATCGAGGCGATGATAAGAAGGATAATCACCCCTAAAGTAATCACGATGCCAAGTGGAAAATTTCCTTTTGAATCACTATTTTCTTCACTTTCTGCGTGCAAGTCTTTAGTCGGACGGTAATCAGGTTCTTTTTTTGCTTCTTCTTCAAGTTTTATTTTTCGACTTTTAAACATTTTTAATTGTATTTATAATACCTTTTCGTGATTAACATTATATAAGAAATGATGAAGGTGTTAAATGGAATATTAAAGAGCATCGTCATCGCTTGAAAAAAGACAATTAAAGGATACAGTTCCATTCCAAAGAGAATCGCCTTCATCAACGAACCAAAAAAGACGATGATTAAGACTTCAATAATGAATAAAGAAAATGACAATTGATAAATTGAAAAGACGAGTGAACTCGTTGTCATTTTCTTCTGAAAATGTCGATTAAAAAAGAAATTGAAGACGATGATAAAGACGAATAAGACAAACATCAAAATCGGTAGAGAAATCTTCAAGGCTAAATCTAAAGTATAAGTGTGTGAAAACCAAACGATTTTATCGTTTAAGGTGATGAATAAAGTCGCAATTAGAAAAACTATCCCCATCGTGAGATAGGTGATGAGCATCATCAACTTCTGATTTTTAACTTTTTTGACAAGATAAAAAACAAAATATGATAAGGCTCCTAAAAGAATATAGGTAAATGTGATCCACGGGGCATAAGGAAATCCACTTAAATCGAAGACAAAATAACCAAGAATATCACTTAATCCTCCGACTAAAGCTCCGAAGATCGGTCCGAGTAAAATACTTGCAAAGATGATGATCGCTGGTCCTCCAAAAGAAATCCGGACAAAAGGAACTGCAGCGATATAATTGATTGCTAAAACTTTGTTGAGAATCGCCGCTAGAGCGGTGAATAGACCCGCTAGAGCAATCTTCTGCACAAGTGAAAGATTTTTATCTCCTAAAATATTCATTTTATCAATCCTTTTTTATATTGCTGAGAAACTAGACCCGCAAAAGCTAAAGAACCGGTGATGACAATGATATCTTCTGGATATTGAGCAATTTTCTCTTTGATTAAAGTGCGGTAATCTTCGACAAATAGAAATTCATCTAAATAAAGAAAATATTCTTCTTCTTTTCGAGCTCTTGGGTGGGGGAAGGTCGTCAGAGTTATATCATTAGAAATGAAGTTCAGCTCAGCTAACATCATCGTGATATTTTTATCGTTAAAAGCAGCGAAAATGATATGAATCTTTTTATCCCCTTGAAGTTTTTCTAAGCTCTCTTTTAATCGACTCGTCGCTTCTGGATTATGCGCTCCATCAACGATTAGTAAAGGTGAGTGGTTTAAAACCTCCATCCTTCCGGGTAATGAGGTTTTAGCGACTCCTAAATAAATCGCCTCACGTGAGACATTTAAAAGTGGTTTTAAGATTTCCACTGCTCCTAGGGCAAAAGAAGCGTCTAGGACGCTAAAAAGGGCTAAACTCGGGATTTTAAGGTCTTGATATGGTTTATAGGAAAATAAATAACCATCTTCAAGTAGTCTTTCATCTAAATATGGTCCGACTTGATGAATCGGAGCTTTTTCTTGACTAGCGACTTCTTTGATCACCTCTAAAGCGCTTTCCTCGATTGGACCGATTAAAAGTGGAACTCTTTTTTTGATGATCCCCGCTTTGTGAAAAGCGATCTCTGTAAGTGAACTACCTAAAAAAGAAGTGTGCTCTAAAGAGATCGAAGTGATGATGCTTAAAATAGGGGTAAAAATATTTGTCGCATCGATCAGTCCTCCCATCCCGCATTCGATAATCGTTAGATCAGGTTTAACTTCTAAAAAATAAGTAAAGGCGAGAAAGGCTTCAACTTCAAATTCAGAGAGATTATATTTTTTAAATAAGTGTTCGTATTGAGCGATGAGACTAGCGATCTTTTCGATTGCAATACTTTGTCCGTCATAAGTGATCATCTCACGAGGGCTAAAAAGATAAGGAGAAGAAAAATGAGCGACTTTATATCCTGCTTCTTGATAAATGTTTTTTAAGAC
>JBAYST010000052.1:0-3378 GCA_041676005.1 Bacilli bacterium
ATCATAAATCCAATAATAACTTTATTTGTAATCAAATTCATTTGGGTGAGAATAGAGATTGCAAAAACGACTAAAGAGAAGACGATAATTTGTCGAAACATCGTTTTATCGTACTTATCAAACTTGAATGTCACTTTTGTTTTAAGACCAAAGAAGACATAAATCCCATTGACAATAACTGTAGCGATTGAAATCCCAAGTGCGACCCATGTAATCGCAACAGATCCTCCACCATAAAAAAGAACCAACATCGAAACCATTGGCGAAAGTACAGTGAAAATGAGCGAGACAAGATTTGTCCAGATGAATTTCCTTTTATATGTGAGAATAAGTCTAAAAACAATCCCAGGGAATTCAATCACTGTTCCAATAGCAGTGAGTGTCATAATCGGAACAATCCAATTTGATATTTGCGCATCTGTATACTTTTCAAGTGGAATGACTTTAAAGGCGACGAGTAAGATTAAAATCGCACCGATGAGACTAGCGATTGCAGCAACTACTAAGTAAAAAGCGAAAAATATTCCATTGATATGTTTTTCACCTTCTTCCCCCCGGTCTTTTTTAGCGATGTTAGCAAATCGTAGATAAGACGTCGCCATTCCGATTGATAAGAAAGAAAGATATCCGATAAAAGCAGTCGCAAAAGCGCGAACACCATATTCAGTTTCGCCGAGTTTTTCTAAAACGTATGGTGTATAAAAAATTGCTAAAATCACAGAAGCAAAAAGAGTCACATAAGAAATGACTATTGAGATTGTCATCGCAGTTTTTTGACTTATTTGCTTTTTCATTTTAATCCTTGTTCGTTCGATGGTAAGTGGTCACAATGGTCGCCAAAACATTTTTAATTTCCTTGTTTTCTTCAAGGGTGAAAACATTTGCAATCGTTTTCATGTATTCGTCAATTGGGAAATCAGTTTCTTGTTCTTCAATATATATTTTACTATTTGCGGTCTTTTTATGTTTACTCGCGTCGATCAAGATCTCTTCGTAAAGTTTTTCTCCTGGTCTTAGACCAGTGAATTTAATGTCGATTTCACGATACGGCATAAATCCCGCTTGTCGAATCATTTTTTCGGCGAGGTTTAATATTTTTACAGGCTCGCCCATATCAAGAATGAACACTTCGCTTTTTTTAGCGTAAATCGAACATTGTAAAATTAAAGAGGTAGCTTCTGGAATCGTCATAAAAAATCGGGTGATTTCTGGATCTGTAACCGTTACTGGGCCACCATTTTCGATTTGTTTAAGAAATAAGGGCACAACACTCCCGCTACTGCCTAAAACGTTACCAAAGCGAACACAGGCATAACTTGTCGATTGAGAAATTGAGGAAAAGTGTTGAACAATCATCTCAGCAAATCTTTTCGTTGCCCCCATGACATTAGTCGGTCTAACGGCTTTATCCGTTGATATCAAAATCATTTTCTTAACTCCATACAAATCGGAAAGTTTGGCGAGATTATAAGTACCTAAAACATTTGTTCTAATCGCTTCTTGAGGACTATCTTCCATGAGCGGGACGTGCTTATAAGCGGCCGCATGATACACAAAGTCAGGTCGATATTTTTTAAATATTTGTTCAAGTCTTAAATCATTATAAATTGAACCGATCAAAACGACGATTTCGGTTTTAATCGCTGGATTTTGGCGTTTTTTAATTAAAATTTCTTGTTGCACTCCATAAACACCATTTTCATAAATATCGAATAAAACGAGTAATTTCGGTCTAGCTTCAAAAATTTGTAGGGCTAGTTCAGAACCGATTGACCCACCTGCACCAGTAATTAAAACCGTTGCATCGGTTAACATTTCAGTTAAATGTTTATTATCTAACCGAACGATTTCCCGTCCAAGTAAATTATCGAGATTGATATCGATGATGTTGATGCTATGAACATCTTGCATTTCAGAAAGAAGTGGAAATCTTTTGATTTTAACATTGCTCGTGTCGAGAATAGCGATGATCTCTTTGAGTTTTTCTTCGTTTAAAGTTGCTATTCCGATAATCACTTCTTCAATTTCATATTTTTCAATGATTTTTTTAACATTCTTGATCGGTCCTGTTACTGGAAGATCTGAAAATACTCCGCCGATTTTATTTTTATCATCATCGACGATGATAACGATATCATTTTTAGATTTTGGATTGTTCCGCGCTTCTTCGATGATGATTTTAGCTGCGGCACCTGCACCGATTACAAGAGTGCGAATCGTTTTGTTTTGCTTTTTGAAGTTCGCTCTTATAAAAAGACTCACTCTTTTAAAATACCTTGTCGCAGGAAGAAGAAAGATTACACTTGCAGTGGCTAATAAGAATAATTCGATATGAAAATTAGGTAGAAGATTATTGGGCGTAATAATCATCGCAACATAGAAAACGATAAAGATAGAAAGAATAATGGCCATCATTTTTAAAGACTCTAAAATACCAAAATTCTCAGTGAGAATCATGTAAATTTTAAAAATCCAAAAGACGATTTCAGTAGCGATAATTATGACTGCTCCAAAAACGATGAGATGGATAATTTGTTCAGAAGCAAGAGAAACGTTACGAAAAGAACCGATTGCGACTAAAATGTAAATGCCGCCGATTAAAATGATATCGATTAACGAATGAAGGATGATCGATAAGATTCTTCTTGTTGATATTTTTCTTTCCATAACTTTACTCCGAATTTATTTTTTTAACCAAACATTTTGATTGACGATACTCGTGTATCCTTGAATTATTTTCACGACCTTGATCGCAACATTTTTATCTCGATATTGATTTGAAAGTTCAAATGGTTCATCTTTAGAAGCAATCGCTAAAGCCGTGGCTTCTAAAACGTCTTTTTCTTTAATTCCTCCGATGATGATCGAACCATCATCGAGTCCTTCAGGACGTTCGGTGGAAGTTCTGATTGAAACGGCAGGAAAGTGAAGGATATTCGATTCTTCGGTCAATGTTCCGCTATCACTTAATACCACGAGAGCGTTTTGCTGTAATTTGACATATTCAAAAAAGCCAAATGGCTTATGATTTTGGACTAAAGGATGAAGTTTTGCATCTCTTTTAGCGATGATGTTCTTCGTCCGCGGATGTGTTGAGAAAATGATTGGGACTTTATAAGTCTCGGCGATTTTATTGATCGAATTGATCAGTTCAACAAAATTATCTTCGATATCGACGTTTTCTTCTCGGTGTGCGGAGACAATAATGTATTTTCCTTTTAACAAACTCAGTCTTTCTAAAACATCACTTTTTTCAATTTTGTCTTTATGGGCACTTAAAATTTCTAACATCGGTGAACCGGTGACGAAAATGGTTTTACCATCGACGCCTTCACTTAAAAGATAGCGGCGAGAATGTTCTGTGTAAGGAAGGTTAAT
>JBAYST010000053.1:0-3345 GCA_041676005.1 Bacilli bacterium
ACCCCCTAATCGTTCAACTAGTAGGTTTTCAATAGTATATATTTCCCCCTATTTTTTGCCCTGAAAACCATTAACTATCACCGAAAATCATAGAAATCAGTATTAAATGGACTGTTATTAGCGTTTTAAGCACAAAAAAAGCCTTGATAATTGTATCAAAGCTTCACTAGGCAGATGGCAGGGGCGGCAGGAATCGAACCCGCATTAGCGGTTTTGGAGACCGATGTACTACCATTGTACGACGCCCCTAGCAACGATTTAAATTATAAATAATAAACCATGCGTTGACAAGTAAAATCAAGAGTTGATTTCTCGTGCGATTTTACTCACTAATCCCATATCGACCTTCCCGGCAAAATTCGCTTTGAAATATTTCATAATATTAGGGAGAGAGCGATCTTCTAGCTTCATAATTTCATCTTTGATTGCAAGTTCATCTAATTGCTGAGGAAGATATTTTTCTAAAAGTTGCTCTTGACTGATCAGGTCTGCAATTTTCTCTTCTCTTCCCGCCTCGATAAAACTCTGCTTTTCATCTGCTAATTCTTTTAGAGTTTTTGAAATTACGCTCAATAACTCAGCATCTCCGACTTCTTTTTTAGATATTCGCGCTTCTACTTCAAGCATTTTATATTTATTTATCACGATTGAAAGGACGGCTTTTTTGTTTGAATCATGAGCTTTTAAAGCTTCGATATTCGCCTTTAATAATTCATCGATCAACATAACTTTCTCCTTTATTTTTCAATATTATAACACATCGTTTTTAAAGCATTAAAAACATACTCAAAAATATTTAACTAGATATATTTTTATTCAATGCTTAAATGTTTGCTTATTTCTTTCGATTTTTAGATTTACGAGATTTCTTTTTAATCGACTCTTCTTTTTCCATTCGTCTCATCAAATCTTTGATCGTATCTTCGATCGTGTTATAAAATGGCCGAACTGAAAATCCTAACTCCTCCACCGCTCGAGCGTTTGAAAAATTCGAATTAGAAGTTAAAGTGTCCATCGAATAAGCGGTAAAAATCGGCGGTTGTTTTTTAATTTTTGACCAAAGAAGTGCTAAGGGAGCCATCATCTTAACGAAACCGATTGAAAGGACACTTCTAATTCTCTTTCTTTTTGAAACTTTAGAAGCGAGATTGATGATTTCAGTCACAGAATGATATTTACCGGTGAGCAAATAACATCTTCCAATCGTCCCTTTTTCACTCGCTGCGATGATGCCATTTGCGACATCGCGAACATCGACGACGTTATATCCACCTCTTACAATGGAGGTCAAAGAACCGTCTAAGAAATTTCTTAATACAGAAGTAAAATGTCCGTTCATCTCATCACCTGGGCCGATTATTGCGGCAGGATGAACGATAATTCCATTTAAACCTTCTTTGATCGCATCTAAAACGTATTGTCCGGCTTCGGCTTTTGTTTTAGCGTAAAATCCATTCACTTCATCAGGATCAAAGTGATCTTGTTCGACGATGATTTCCTTTTTCGGTAGCTCTTTTAAGGCGTGAACACTTGAGACATAAATGAACTTTTTAACCTGAAGTTTTTTTGCGACATCGGTCATGTTTTTAGTTCCAGTGACATTGACATCATAGATGAGTTGGCTAAATCCTTTTTCAATCGAAATGATCCCGGCACAGTGAATGACGATTTGTGTAGTTCCTTCGGTCTTTTGAACATTGAGAAACTTTTTGACATCTTTTAATTTTGTCACATCTCCTTCACTGATAAACAATTGCCCTTCTTCATGCGCTTCGAAATTGGTCTTTGTATCTTTTGGTAAAACGAAAGCGACAATTGTCTTTCCCTGTTTGAGGAGTTTATTGACAATGGTTCGGCCTAAATGGCCGGTAGCGCCCATGATGTAGTAAATAATTTTGTCCATGAAATAGGCCTCCTTTTTTAATTGCTATTAAAGAAATTACTTCTTATCTTTATTTTTAATAATATTTTGGAAATTACAAGGTTATTATTTCTCTTTATCTATTAGAAGAAATTAATCATATGACTTATAGTCGTTTTTTTAAGAAAAAGCGAAAGTGAATCAAATCAATTTTTGGATTTTTAACATCATTTTTTCAAAGAGATTTTCTCCGAGTAGTTTTTGCATGAATGGAAGCACCTTCACATCATTGCCTCCGACATAACGAATTTTCATTTTCTTTTTATTCAAAGCTTTTAATATTACTTTAGCGACGACTTCTGGTGGACTAGAGTTACTCATCATCTCCTGCATGAATTCTAAAGATGGATTGAGCTTATCATAATACAGTTCTTTGATTCCGGGTTTCATCATCTCCCAGGTTTTTTTCATATTCTCTTTTCCATCTGCCGTCATCGGAGTTTTCATCGCTCCTGGTTCGATTGAAGTGACTTGAATCCCAAAGATCGGCATTTCGTATCTCAGAGCATTGGTGATTCCTTCCACTGCGTATTTAGAAATCGCATAAATTCCCGAAAACGCAGTCGGGGTCCGGACTCCGCTAGAAGAGACGTTGACGATTCGCCCTGGACCATACTTTCTTAACAAAGGTAAAAAGGCTCGACACATATTGAGTGTTCCAATGACGTTCACATCAAATAAGGCTTTTATTCTTTCGTCGCTCACTCCTTCGATAACCCCTCCGGCGATTCCTGCTACTCCGGCGACATTGATAAGAGCGGATAGTCCATCTTCTTTTTGATGATCTTCAATGGCTTTAACCGCTATCTCTACCGAACTAAGATCAGAAATGTCTAATTCAATTGGGGTGATATCTAATTTGACGAGTTCAGCAGTTGATTGACCCTTGATATGGGAGCCATAGACAATCCATCCCTCTTCTTTTAACATTTTTGCAGTGGCAAAACCAAGTCCACTTCCTGCACCGGTTACTAGTGCGCTTCGAGGTTTCTGAAAATTCTTCTTTTTCATTTTTGCTCCTTTACAATTTCTTTTTATTTAATTCTCTGATTTAACTAGTAAAACAGTTTAGTTGGTATATTTATATTATACTATTGGAAGTCTCTCTACTTATATAAATACCTATTATTTTTATCTCCTTTGACTAGTTTCTTATATACTATAAGTATGAACACACCTTTAGAGATTTCTATTTCAATTATCACTTTATTCGTTCTTGGATCTTTGTTCGGTTGGGTAATTGAATTATTTTTCAGAAGATTCTTTTCGCAAAAGAAATGGATGAACCCTGGTTTTTTAGTCGGTCCATATTTACCGATTTATGGTTTTGGGACGGTTGCTTTATATGTTCTTAGCAATATCGACTTGACCGCAGTCGGACTAAGCGACCAAAATATTTGGGGCATTCTCATTAAAATTTTGAT
>JBAYST010000054.1:0-3226 GCA_041676005.1 Bacilli bacterium
GACTTAAAAGATACTGATTTTTAAGACAAAGAATCTTTGATAAATTTGCTATAAGGCTGATCTTCAATTTTTAAAACTTTTTTATCATTAATTAGTCTCATTTGCTGTCTAAATGATTTTGACTCTGCTGCTTTTTTGGGATGTTTTTTGTCTAATAGAGCATCTGCAAGAAGAGAGAGTTTTCTTCTTATTTTGTGTTTTCGCCATAATTTCAAAATTTCTTCATCGCCAGTTAAATCGATGAGATGTCGAATCAATGCAAAAACGTTAATGTGTCCTTGGACACGTTGTTTTGCCGTATTAGTTGCAGAGTGAACGTTAGTTTTATCGTAATAATAAAGATTGTCTTTAATTGTCACAACTTTCTCGCACTTTGCTAAAATCTCAAAACACATGACGACATCTTCGAATAAAACATTGTATCGCGGAATATGAAAATCAATGGATTTTAATAATTTTGCGTTGAACATTTTTGTACTCATAAAGCTCAAGAAATAGATGTCTTGAAAGTAAGCATTAAGAGCGCCATATTTATCAAAAACCGCATTTCTATGTAATTTGTTCGATTGGATGTGCTTTTTTCTTAAATAAAAATGAGAACAATGAACGAGATCGGCAGCGTTTTTAATCATTGCATCGTATAAAATTCGAATCATGCTCTTATGATAAAAATCATCTCCATCTAAAAAAGTGATGTATTTACCAGTCGCTGCTTGAAGTCCTGCAATTCTTGTTAAACCAGGAGCCTTAAATGAGACATTCAAAAGACGAATATTATCGTGTTTATTAACTAGTGATTGAATGATATTTTCGGTGTTGTCGGTTGAAGAATCATTGACGACGATTATTTCATAAGGAAGTGCAAAATCTTGCGTGATTAATGATTTTATGGCTCGTTCGATAAAAGCTTCTTGATTGTGTGCAATTGCAACAACAGACACTTCATAATTTGACATACTTGTAGTATAAATCACGAAGATTATTTTTCCAATTTTTTTTAAAAAGTAATCATTGAAGTGATTTTTTGAGATAATAGAAAAAGAGGATAAAAATATGAAAAACAAGTCAAAGGTTAATGATGGACGCTTGGTTTTAAATTATAAACGCACGTTTATCATCGGTTTTGCATTTTTTGGGATTTTGATGTTATGGCAAGTTTATAACACTTATGTCCCTGCTATTTTAACACAGTTATTAATGCAGCAATTAGGACAAGCCGAACACGAAGTTCAATATTTAGTTGGAGTTTTGATGGCGCTTGATAACATCCTTGCTCTATTCATGCTTCCATTATTTGGTTATTTATCAGATCGAACTAAAACTAAACTCGGTAAAAGAATGCCTTATATCATCGTCGGAACTGTTTTATCTGCAATTGCGTTGATCGGTTTACCTATTGCGTACGCTTACGATTCATTAATTGGTTTTATTATCACGATGGGTCTGGTGTTGATTTTCATGCAAGCTTACCGCAACCCTGCAGTTGCTCTTATGCCTGATATCACTCCTAAACCACTTCGTTCAAAAGCTAACGGAATAATTAATTTAGTTGGATATGTTGGAGCAATTTTAGCTGGTGTTATTGCAATGGTAATCACACCAGAAGATTACTTCGTTATTTCCAAGGGAAATTTTATGATGTATCTTCCATTTATTATCGCGGCGCTTTGTATGTTGATCACAATGATTGTTTTAGCGGTTACCACGAATGAAAATAAAATTCTTTTAGAAATGAAAGACGATTTAGCACGAGGCGAATTAGAAGCAGAAGTCGAAGAACCACTTCACGAAGAACAAAAACTTTCGAAAAAAAATCGAACTGCATTAATTTTATTGATTGTGGCGATTTTTCTATGGTTTGCGGCTTTTAATGCGGTTGAAACTTTTTGGAGCAATTATTCGACTTATTATTTAAATTTTGCAAAATTTTCAATGGGAATAATTGTTTTGACAGTAGTTTCTTTGATCACTTTTGTTCCGGCGAGTATGCTCGCTGATAAAATTGGTCGTAAATGGACGATTATAATCGGACTTGGCTTGATGATTTTAGCCATGCTCGGAGTCTTCTTTATCGGACCAATTTTTACAGATGTGTTCGTAGTCGAAGGTGCATTCGCATTTATTTATTATGTTTTCTTTGCAGTAGCTGGTGCGGGATGGGCGATGATCAACTGTTGTTCTTACCCGATGGTCGTTGAACTTTCAACCTCAAAATCAATCGGTAAATTTACTGGAATTTATTATGCATCTTCGATGCTTGCACAATCATTGACGCCAGTTGCGCTTGGAGCATTAATAGGAATTGAAAATTTCCAATGGGCGGTCATGTTTCCATATTCAACTATCTTATTTGCTGCCGCTCTTGTAGTTTTCTTCTTTGTTCCTAATATACGAAGTAAAAAAACAAATACGAAAAAAGGATTGGAGGTTTTTGATCAAGATTAAATATGCCAGCATTTTTAACACATTATATTTTTGCAGATCAACTTTTAAAAAAAGATGATCGATACCGTCAAGTGACGATTTTAGGTTCGCAAGGCAGTGATCCGTTTTTCTTCTATGGTTATCGTTTGTTAGGAAAAAGAAAAAAAACTCTAGAAAATAGAGAATTCGGAACAACAATTCACCATTTTGACTTGTCAATTTTTCTCGATTTCATGTTTGAAAAGATTAAAACATTAGAAAACACTTTAGAAAAAGAAGTTTTAACTGCTTATTTAAAAGGTTTTTTGATGCACTATTCTGTTGATCGAAATTGTCATCCATATGTTTTTTATCGCAGTGGGTTTGCAAAGAAAAAAGCAGAAAGTAAGAAATATACATTTATTCATTCTCTTTTTGAATCAAGAGTGGATTATCTTTATAAAAATTTAAATGGTTACAAACGAATTGGTCCGCGCAAACCAGAAAGAATTAAGAATAAATATTTAAAGATAATTTCTTTTACATATTATGAATTTGCTAAAAACATTTTAAAAAACGATGACATTTTTCCTTTATCCTTCTTTCATTCGGTGAAAGATATGAAAACGACCAATACTATTCTTTATTCCCATACTGGATTAAAAAAGAAAATTTTTGAGAAATATTTTAAATTCAGTTTGGTTAATTCAATGTCCACTCCTAAAAGAGTAAAAGATGATGAAAAAGTTGATTATTTGAATCTAAAGCACCGAGAATGGAAACATCCAGTCAGCGGATTGGTCTCTAATAAATCATTTCCTGA
>JBAYST010000055.1:0-3212 GCA_041676005.1 Bacilli bacterium
GCGGTAAACATACTTTGGTAACCATCTAGTTCGACGTGAAGAGAGACAAATATTTTATTCGGGCCATAGGTGTGAGCGAGTAAATCGTGCACCCCTAAAACTTCTTCATGAGCCTTGATATCTGCGACGATATTTTTTACGAGTTCTTTATCAGGAGTTGAACCGATTAGGGGTGAAGCGGTTTCAATGATCATCTTAATTCCTAAATAGGTGATGAAGAAAGCGACTCCAAGAGACATCGCTAGATCAAGCCACCAAAATTGAGGATAAAAATATTGAACAATCGTCGCGATTAAAACAGCGACAGTACAATAGACATCATTTAACGAATCTTGCATGCTCGCTTTTAAGGCGACTGAGTCGATAGCTTTTCCAAGTCCATTATAAAATAGACCAAGAAAAATCTTTAAAAGGATAGAAACTCCAAGAATGATAAAAGCCCAAATCCCGCTCGAAAAATCAAGGCGGTTTTTATCGGCTTCAATCAAAAGACTAATCGAAGTATATCCGACCATTATCGCAATTGCTAAAACGACAAAAGAAACGATCATCCCTGCGATATATTCAACTCGTTGATGGCCAAAAGGATGTTCTTTATCCGCTGGTTTGCTCGCAATATGAAAACCAAACAAATTGACAAAAGAAGAAAAGAGATCGGTCAAGTTATTAATCGCATCAGAAATGATCGATAAAGAAAAAGTTAATAGACCGATTGTCAGTTTAAAGGCAAATAAAAGTAAGTTGATGATAATCCCACCAATCGCCGCAAAAACGCCGTGACTTTTACGAACTTTCGGATCGGTGGTATTTTGATAGTTCTTAATAAATAATTTTCTTAAAAAAGTAATCATCACTGCATTATATCATGCAGATAAAAATATTTGAGAACTTTGTTTCATGGTATATTATCTTAATATGCAGCTGTGGCGGAATTGGCAGACGCACTAGATTCAGGTTCTAGCGGGGAAACCCATACAGGTTCGACTCCTGCCAGCTGCACCATTTTGTTTTTCTTTTGATTTTTATAAAATTCTATATTCTTTAAAATTCCTTTTATTTATCTTTCGTTTTTTACATGCCTTTTAAGAAAATTCACAATTGGTTAGCATATCGATAACATGTGCTTGATATTTTAAGATAAAATAGCAGCGGAGGAAAAAACATGAAAATTTTTATGATCGGCGGAACCGGATTACTCGGAAGTGAATCCGCCAAACAACTAATTGCACTAGGTCATGAAGTCGTCTCACTCTCGCTTAATGACACTGCAGTAAAATCCACTCTTCCTAAAGAGATGAAACTCGTCAAGGGTAATTATTTAGAAATGAGTGATGAAGAACTGACTAAACTAATGGAAGGATCGGAAGGTTTTATTTTTGCCGCTGGAATCGATGAACGAGTAGAATCAAAACCTCCGATTTATGATTTATTCAAAAAATATAATATCGATGCGTTGGAAAGGCTCTTAAAACTTGCAAAAGCTAGCGGAATCAAGCACTCCGTGGTCTACGGTTCTTATTTCTCGCATTTTGCGAAGAAGTGGCCCGAACTAGAACTGACCAAATACCATCAATACATCCGTTCTAGAATCGACCAAGAAAAAGTCGCTTTATCTTTTGCAGATGAGAATTTTGATGTCGCGGTTTTAGAATTACCTTATATTTTTGGAGTCCAAAAAGGTCGTAAACCGGTTTGGGTCTTTTTAGTCGAGATGCTTCAAGGAATGAAAAAATCGACTTATTACACTAAAGGTGGAACGACGATGGTCACCGTCAAACAAGTTGGACAAGCGACTGTTGGAGCTTTACTTAAAAACAAAGGTGGTAACTCCTACCCAATTGGATATTACAACATGGAATGGGCTGAACTTTTTAAAATCTTCCATAAACACATGGGGTTACCCGAAGATCGAAAAGTAGTGACGATTCCAACATTTCTCTTCCTCTTATCCGCACTTAAAATCAAAAAAGAGAAAAAGAAAGCGGGGCTTGATGCCGGACTTGATCTCGTCAAATTTGCAAAAGTTCAAACGAGCAATCTCTTCATCAATAAAGATGAAGGCGCAACTTTCTTAGGTGTTAAAGAAGATGATATCGACCACGCGATTGGTGAATCGGTTAAACTCTCTATAGATATCATCAATAAGAAAGAAAAAGATATCGTGGAAATGAAAGCTGAATAAGTTTTTATAAAATAAATACCCAAAAAGAAGCGATTTTTTGTTATAATACATGAGTTCTAAAAACACATTTAGAGTTACAAAATATAGATGTTGAGGTAAAACCATGAAAAAAACAAAGATCGCTTTCTTATTACTCCCGATTCTCCTTCTTTCTAGTTGTGCGAATAATCCCTTACCTAAGGCCGCACCTGAAGGTTTATTTGGAATCGATGCCAACATCAATCACGAGACAATTGATAAATATTTAGATCGTTCAGATTGTGTTTATCGAGATGTTCGTCTACTTGAAGATCCAGCCGATTATGAAGCGATCGGCGGAGATCGTTTCCTCTCTGGATTTGTTCGAGGTTTTGAAGTTGCACCTTTACCGTATTTTATTCCTCTAGCAGGAATGCTACCTCCTCAAATCGGTGAGAGTTACACGGGTCCAACTCTATTTAAAATTGTCAATGATCAATACATCGCTAACTATAAAGAATCACTAGACATCTTAAAGTACTTGTTCCCTCAAGATAAAAATGTCTTGTTGATGTGTGGCGGTGCAGGATATGCCGGTATGACAAGAGACCTTTTGATCGCTTTAGGCTGGAATGAAGACACCGTCTATAATGTCGGCGGTTATTGGTATTATGAAGGTGTGAATAAAGTGGAGGTCAAACGAGTCGATGAAAATGATAATGTGGTCTATGACTTTTATAAAGTTGCCTACCACGATATCGATTTTTCATCTCTTAACGCAGTATGAAATTAAATAGATTATTTATTCCTTTATTGTTCGCTTTTGTCCTTTCAGGATGTGAAAAAGCGATTGAACCCTTTCATCTCAGCCCAGAGTATTACACAAGTGAGAACAAAGGTTTAAAATCCGTTAACTATGGAGTGGTCGAAACTAAGAAAGAAGAAAAAGCGAGTTTTGTCGCGGTTGTCTATACTTCTGGTTGCACTTCTTGCTCAACTTTTTCTTATTTAGCAGAGTCTTACGCAAACGATAATAATCTGCAATTTTATTCTGTTGATTATAAGGAGCTCA
>JBAYST010000056.1:0-2747 GCA_041676005.1 Bacilli bacterium
AATCGCTTCGGATTCACCGGTAAGTGAGGCTTGAGTGATGAACAAGTCTTTTGCGTCGATGATCCGCCCATCACATGGAAGGACGTCTCCTGCTCCTAGATGGATTAGATCACCCACGACGACTTCATCGATTGGAATTTCTTTGATTTTCCCGTCCCGAATGACTGCAGTCGTCGTTTCTACTAAAGAAGTAAGGCTTTCTAAAGCTCGAGAGCTTTTGGCTTCTTGCGCAAAATGTAAAACGCTAGAGAAAACGACGAGAATTAAAATGATCGAAAAGTTCGCATAGTTTCTGTCACCCGCTTCACTGAGAATTACATCAGTGATTAATAAGACAATTGCAATCACGAATAAAATCAATGTGAACGGGTTGATAAAAGATTTTAAAAATTTGACAAAAGTTGGAGTTTTCTTTTCACCGCTGAATTTATTATCTCCGAATTTTTCTCGTTTTTCTTCGATGATATCTTCGTCATTAGGAAGGCCAAATTCAGATGAAGAAAAATTTTCATACAATGTTTCTTTATCCATTTTCGCGACATCTTTAAGAAAATCTCGAGAAGTAATTTTTGCATTCGCTTTTACACGAATAAAGCTTTTTTTATCCATAATATTCTCCTTTAGGGGGAACGATAAACGTTACTTGGAAGCTTTGTACTACTTTTAAAGATATTATTTATAATCGGGCAAGTAGGTAAATGCTATCAAAAACAATTATCGTCATTATAACGCTTGAACTACACAGTCCGTCCGGCGAACTTTCCATAGCACCCACCTCACTTTCAATAGTCATGCTGACTATATCACATTAAAATGCTTTTGCCATTTGTTTTAGCAATAAAACGGTTTTTAAAGCGAATTAATCTAAAAAGAAAAACTGTGTTCTCCCTCTATGAACACAGTTTAATTCTCAAATGGTGGCCCAAGCCGGAATTGAACCGGCGACACAAGGATTTTCAGTCCTTTGCTCTACCAACTGAGCTACCGGGCCTTTTTATAAAAAAGTGGCGGACCATATGGGGATCGAACCCACGATCTTCTCCGTGACAGGGAGACATGTTAACCGCTACACCAATGGTCCGCATTGTCTAAGATTATTCATAGACGCGATATCTATTATCAATGATAAACCAAGAAAAATCAAGACACTATTTTTGAAACAAGAAAAAAGAACCCTTACTCTTGTAAGGGAACTTCTTGTTTTTCAAAATTGTTTAATAATTTTCAGCTAAACGTTCGAAATAAGCTTTTGGATGAGCGCAAGTCGGACATTTTTCTGGCGGGAATTTACCGATGTGAAGATGTCCACAATTACGGCATTTCCAAATGACGGTTTCATCATCGAGAAATACTTTTCCGCCTTTTACTCTTTCAAGTAATTTTAAGTAACGGGCTTCGTGTTTAGCTTCGATTTCTGCAACTGCAAGAAATAAACGTGCTAATTCGTGAAATCCCTCTTCTTCAGCGTCTTTCGCCATTCTTTGATACATGTCAGTCGTCTCATAGTGCTCACCGGCCGCTGCATCTTTTAGGTTATGTGCAGTGTCTTGAATCACTCCGCCTTCTTGAAGTGCTTTAAACCACAATTCAGCGTGTTCTTTTTCATTATCTGCAGTTTCTAAGAATAAGGCTGCAATTTGTTCGTATCCTTCTTTTTTGGCTTTGCTCGCATAAAAAGTGTATTTATTACGAGCTTCGGATTCGCCTGCAAATGCTTCCCACAAATTCTTTTCGGTTTTTGAACCTTTTAGTTCCATTTTCTACCTCCTGATTATTTCTTATATTTTAAGTCATGCAACTTTAAAATAACAAGTTATATATAGACATCAACTAAAGAGTTTTTAGCGATACGCATTAAAATGAATATCCAAAACATCAATTTGGTTATAAATGTAATCGATGATATAGGTGATATTCCGATCGACCAAAGCGTAATCTTGCTCATACCAAAGATCAGCGTCTTCATATAATTCATCTTGTAAATCTGCCGAATATTCTTCCAAATGATCGCATAGTTCGAGTATTGCATCTTCCCCGATGTCGTACCAGCGATCCGCTAGGGCCTGTTTATTTTGTAAAACCCCAAAATATTGTTTCATCAGCGAATTGCTATAATAAGGTTGGTTGATCCCAGGATGATCATTAGGAAGATTCGTCCATGGCGTATGCATGACAATGTCATAATCCCAAATCGGGCCGAATTTAATTTTTTCATTCAGACGTCGATAAAATTTAAAAGACTTATTGTAATGGTCTTCTTCACCCATGATTTGATCGATCAGCATGTAATCGACAAAAGAATCTTGATCGAACAAATCATCCATGGTCTCAAAGTCATTTGAATTCAAACTATTTTTAATGTCTAAAACTTGACCTTCTAAATATTCTAAAAAAGCATTCCACGTAATTTCGGTTTGAGCTTCCGCGGTAGCTAAATCTTTTTCTTGATAATATTCCAAGAAATCTTTTTTATCAGGAGCTTTCAGCGCTAAAAGAAATTCTTCTTGAGTCTGAAATTTAATCGGAAAATACGCTTCGATATCTTCATCTTGATTCGCGGTCTGATCTAACTCCATCGTGTAAGAAAATTCGCTTAAATCTTCATTAAAGAGTAAAGGAACATTAGTTCTTCCTTCTTTTTCATCAGGGTGTTCAGTGAGCAGATACAATCCATTATATTCATTATCGATGTAGACACGCACATGCTGTGCTAATGGCGAATAAGCAGTGCGATTAAAATAATTGGT
>JBAYST010000057.1:0-2656 GCA_041676005.1 Bacilli bacterium
AAAAACGCTATTAAATATCAAGAATTATAATTGAAATCGTTTTAATCTCATTTAAGCGATTACTAGACCTAGGTGAAAATCTAGGTCTTTTTATTTGTTTTAATCGTAAAAAGGAAACGTATATTTTCTTTACTAACAAGTATTTTTTTTGTAGAATTAAGAAAATACAAATATAGGAGGATAATATTCGTAATGAAAAAATCATTTATTGCATTGCCAGCTCTAATGCTTTTACTTGCAGCCTGTACTCCAGTCGAACCAGGCCCAACTGAACCAACCGATTCTACTTCAACTAGTAGTTCTGAGACGCTTCCACCTTCCAGTAGTGAAGAAACGAGCTCTAGCGAAGAAACAAGCACCAGTGAAGACACTGGACCTTCTTCCAGTAGTGAAGAAACGAGCTCTAGCGAAGAAACAAGCACCAGTGAAGACACTGGACCTTGGATTGCTAGATATGATTTAAACGATCAAGTCCGTACTCCATATGGTAGCGCTAGCGTTAAAATTAATGAAGGTGAATTTGCACCGTTCTTAATGGGACAAAATACCAAATCAGTCGAAGTGTTACTATCATCTTCTGGCGAAACTAATATTTACGCTGCTGAAGGCTCTCAGTCTGCCACTGGACCACAATTTAACGGAATCAAATTTGGTTCAAGTGGTGCCGGTGGAAGTGTGACTTTAACATTCAAACCGGGAACAAACGTGACTAAAATTGTTGCTGGAGCGGCTGCATGGAAAGCAAATACTGATACTCTTACGATAGGTGGAGTGACAAAAACTCCAGTCCAAGGTGGAAATACAGCAACTGTTGAAGAACTCGAGTTTACGTTTGACGCTACTGATACGGTTGCAATTTCAACTAATAAAAGAATAATCTTCAATTACATCACCGTTTACGCTGCTTAATTCGGGCGTTGGTTTGATTTAAAAACAAAAGTCTGTGGACATTAGTTCACGGACTTTTTTGTTTGTGTTTAAAGTTTTTGATTTTTTTATTCTAATTCACGCACTTTTTATATTTATTTGGTAAAATAATATAACTAGGTGAATTATGGAAGAAATTAAAGCAGTGAAAATCAATGGAGGTTATCCTCTTCACACCTTCGAAGATCTCGAAGCTGTTTATTCGACGTATATTTCTAACCCTCAAGATCGAGAAAATATTCGAAAAGCCTATAATTTCATCGTTGAAAAGCATCGAGGTCAATATCGAAAAAGTGGAGAACCGTATTTTTATCATCTTGTCGAAGTCGGTTATATTTTGGCGAGTCTTCAAGGTGGACCTGCAACGATTTGTGCTGGTCTTTTACACGACGTTGTTGAAGACACTGAAGTGAGCATTGAAGAAATTGAGGCTCGTTGGGGAAGTGAAGTTGCAAAAATCGTCGATGCTCTTACCAAAATTCAAAGATTGAAATTATCAAAAATTCAATCCGAAGATTTTGCCGCTGAAGATCACCGCAAAATATTTTTAGGAATGGCGCAAGATGTGCGCGTCATTTTAGTTAAACTCGCCGATCGTCTTCATAATATGAGAACTATAGATGCTTTAGACCAAGAAAGACAATTATCTTTATCGCGCGAAACACTCGAGGTATTTGTCCCGATTGCTCATCGTCTTGGTATCAATGTCATCAAAAGCGAATTAGAAGATTTGTGTTTAAGACATCTTGAACCAGAAAAATATCAAGAAATCGTTAAGCTTTTATATCGAAAATCGAAAATGCGCAAAAAATCTCTCGACGCGCTCAGCAAGAGAATCGCGGATATTTTGTTTGAGCACAATGTCACTTTTGAAATCAAATCTCGAGTCAAATCGATTTATTCGATTTACGAAAAGATGTACCACAAAGGAAAGACCTTTGATGAAATATATGATGTTCTTGCTTTAAGAATCATCTGTGGTAATGAAATCCAATGTTATGAAACGCTCGGTTTGATTCATCAGACCTATCGTCCGATTCCTGGACGTTTTAAAGACTATATCGCAATGCCTAAACCAAATATGTATCAATCTCTTCACACTTCGATTATCTCTGGAGATGGAAACGTATACGAAATTCAAATCAGGACTAAAGAGATGGATGAGGTTGCTGAATCTGGTATTGCCGCGCATTGGGCTTATAAAGAAGGTTTTTATAACGCGCAAAAAGAGCAAAAGGAAATTGAAAGTCGTTTACACTGGTTTAGAGATTTTGTTTCGATGAGTGATAAAACTGATGCTGATGCACAAGAGTACATGGAAAATTTAACCAATGATATTTTTGGGGCTAATGTTTATGTTTTTACTCCAAAAGGGAAAGTCGTCGAACTTCCAACCGGAGCATCGCCGTTAGATTTTGCTTATAAAATTCACACCAAAGTCGGTGATAGTGCAACCGGAGCTATCGTCAATAAAATTATGGTGCCATTAAATACCAAACTCAAAACCGGAGATATGGTGGAAATTAAAACGAGTAAAAATGCTCCAGGACCTAATTCTCGTTGGCTTGATTTTGTCGTCACAGCTAATGCTCGCTCTTCGATTCGAAAAAGCATTTTAAGAAAAAATGCTGACATCATGAGAGATGAAAACATCGCTAAAGCGAAAAATATTTTCACCGATGCTTTCCGTGATCGCGGTGTGAGCAATGAAAATGAAATCATCACTTAT
>JBAYST010000058.1:0-2645 GCA_041676005.1 Bacilli bacterium
ATAATCGCGAATATGAAAACACCCGTTCCTGGAATTGTTTATGCAGTTGCTCCTGCAGATAAAATTTTCGATGCTGCGACTTTAGCTAAAGCAGCTAACACATGCCTTAACATGAAAACGATTAATGCGGCATTCATCATCGGCAATGTTTCAAGTAAAGAAACGCGAATGTCGTGCCGAAGTGATGGAACGATCAATGTTCAACTCATCGCTGAGAAGATGGGCGGAGGTGGACATTTTACTTCCGCGGCAGTCAACTTTGAAAGAACCGATTTAGAAGAAACGACCGAAACGCTTCTTCATACTTTAGACAAGTATTTAAGCGCCGCTAGAGCAGAACCGAGAAAGAAGGATAGTCAGGAGGATCGTTAGATGAAAGTTATATTATTGAGTGATGTGAAAAAAGTTGGAAAAAAAGGCGAAACTGTTGAAGTTTCAATCGGATATGCAAATAACTTTTTGTTTCCACGAAAACTTGCGGTGATGCTCACCCCACGCAGTGAAGAAATTTTAGAAAAACAAATTGATGATAAAAACAAAGAAGAAGAACTCAAAAAAGAAAGTGCTAATAAGATTGCTGAACAACTGTTGAAAATCGTTTTAGAGTTTAAGGCGAAAGTTGGAAAAGATGGGAAAATGTTTGGTTCTATTTCCTTTAAACAAATTGAAGAAGAACTCAAAAATAAGCACAATATATTAGTAGATAAAAGAAAAATTGTCGATAAATTAACAATTGATCAACTTGGATTTTTTAAACTCAAAATCGAATTATATAAAGGCGTTCATGGAACGATTACAGTTCATGTAGACGAAGACAAATAGGAGGCTTTATGGCGACAAAATCAAATCAATTTCTTCCTTACAACATCGATGCAGAAAAAGCGGTTTTAGGCTCTGCATTATTATCATCTGATGCCTTTTATAATGTCACTAGTTCATTAGTGCCTGAAGATTTTTACGAAGGTAGACACCAAATCATTTTTAAATCGATGCTCACGCTTTTAGAACGGAAAATTCCAGTGGATGTTTTGACCATTGCTACCGAGTTAAACGATAAAAAGGAATTGCTCAACATCGGCGGCTCAGAATATCTTGGAGAATTATCTGCGTCGATGATTTCCTTTGGAAACCTACAATTTTATATCGATATTGTCTTAGATCAATCTGTCGCTAGAAATATGCTTAAAACGATTCGAGAAATCGATAAAGAATTTTTGAATAAAGAAATTGATAACACCAATGATTTTATTTTAAAAAGCGAAGAATTATTTAAAAATTCAATTGCTAGACGTCACATTTCTTCTTTTATCGGAATGGATGTTGCGGCCGAAAGATTGAGAAAACATTTTGATGCGCAAAAAGAATTCTCCCCAAATGAAAGTGCTATCATCGGTTTGACTTCTGGATATAACTATATTGATAATCTCACTCAAGGTTTCCAAAAAGGTGAACTGACGATTATCGCGGCAAGACCTTCGGTCGGCAAAACTGCTCTAGCTCTTAATTTTGCTTATAACGTCGCCGCAAAAGAAAACGTTACTGTCGCTATATTTTCATTAGAAATGACCTCTGATCTTTTGACAAAAAGATTAGTCGCTTCACAAGCAGGAGTCAATTTAAGAAACATCAATCTCGGGCGCTTTTATGGTCAAGATCGCAGCAAAGTTGCCGCAGCTTTAAATGAAGTAGGAAATTCAAAAATATTTATTGATGATTCTTCTGGAATCAAATTGTTAGATATTATTGCAAAAACAAGGAAGTTACAAGCTGCAAATCCAGATTTAGGTTTGGTAATCGTTGATTATCTTGGTTTGGTGCAAGCAGCGCAAACTTCGAAAACTCCGGATTCTCGACAAGAGGAAGTGCGAAAAATTTCCTTAGCCTTAAAAGGGATGGCAAAAGAATTGAAAGTCCCGGTAGTAGTTGTTTCACAACTTTCACGTGATGTTGAAAAACGACGAGATTCAAAAAAACCGATGCTTTCTGATTTAAGAGACTCCGGTTCGATTGAACAAGATGCTGACGTCGTGATGCTCATGTATCGCGAAGATTATTATAGTTCACAAAAGAAGACCGAAGCCGGTGATAAAAAAGTATCTAAATTATCAAACGCAGAACGTTTTGAACTAGCCAGACAACAAAAAGAAAGAGAATTAGGTAGTACTCTTCCTGGCAATGCCTCGTATGTTGAACTCAATATTGCTAAAAACCGGAATGGTGCAACCGGAGTTGTTCCACTTTTCTTTTACAAAGACTATGGAAGATTCGAAGAACCGACCAAGGCTTGGATTGATGCGATGAAAGAGTTAGAGGAAAACCCAGCAGCGGAATAAGATGTATTTTAATATCATTGCAAGTGGCTCTAAAGGAAATGCAACTTTAGTATTAAATAATAACACCGTGATTCTCATCGATATGGGAATCACTTTAACACGTTTAATAGAAGGCTTAAAAGAAGTCGGGAAAAGCGTCAAAGACATTGATGCAGTGATTTTTACACACAATCACAGCGATCACATCAGTGGGATGAAATTCTTTCCGCAAAACAAATTGTATGCATTAGAAGGAACTTTGCCAGGCGAACTAGCTAACGTTGTCAAATTGTATCAACCTTTTAAGATAAAAGATTTTGAAATTACTCCGAT
>JBAYST010000059.1:0-2548 GCA_041676005.1 Bacilli bacterium
ATCCACATCATGGAAAGAGAATTCGCTTCAAACATCTTTTCAGAAGCTTGGATTAACAAATTCAATCAAGTCGTGGTCAGTGATTGCCTTTTCGATGTTGATTTAACCCAACTTCTGCCAGGTTCTAAACTCGATGAGAACGGGTATTTAGTTTCTCAAGACGGCAAAAAATACGATTTAAACGACGCAGACGTAATTGTTAACATTGGCTTAAACGTGATTGATGTTTATGACCGGACAAACGAAGATGAAAACCCTAATTACGGTGAAATCATCTCCATTGTCTATAAAGGCGATCATTATCAAATTTTAATCAGAACTCGCGAAGAAGAAGATTTTGTGGTCGACACGAAATATTCTTGGAACGAGCACGATATCGTCTCATTCACCGTGGAAAAAGAAGATGTCAAATTGATGTTAAAAGGGAATATTGCAAAATATGAAATCGATTAAAAGACAAAGAAAATTACAATATTTCTCTTTTAAGAGAAAATATCTCGGCATTCCCTATGGGATCTTTTTGTTTCTCTTTATTATAATTCCGATTTTTCTCATCATCTTTTATGCTTTCACCGACGGAGATGGAAATTTCACCTTTGATGCTCTTGTTGGATTTTTCACGACTTGGACTAAAATAAATGTCCTATTTGTTTCGGTTTTTGTCGCCCTCCAAACGACGATTATCTGCCTTCTTATCGGCTATCCATTAGCATATTTTCTTGCAGATAAAAAAGTTAACAAAAATGCGGTGCTCGTCACTTTATTCATCGCTCCGATGTGGATTAATTTCGTTTTAAGAACTGGTGCGACTCGCGATTTGCTCACATGGATTGGAATAAACGGGGGAGATTATCCGCATTTAGCCACTCTCATCGGAATGGTTTATAACTATTTACCCTTTGTGATTTTGCCTTTATATACCACGATGCTCAAACTCGATCAAAGCCAAATTGAAGCTGCATCGGATTTAGGCGCTAATCACTTTCAAGTATTTTTTAAAAGCATTCTCCCGCAGAGTTATCCGGGAATCATTTCTGCGGTGATGATGACTTTTATGCCGACGATGTCTAGCTACGTTATCAGTGATGTTCTTTCCGAAGGAAAAATCACTTTGTTCGGTAATTATATTTATCTAAATTTCAGTTTGAATGCTTGGAATGATGGTTCATTTATGGCGCTTATCATGCTTGCAATCGTTGGAATTTCAATGTTCTTGACGCGGAAAAGTGAAAAAACGGCCGCAAAAGGAAGTAGCATATGGTAAAGAAAATTTTCGGACAAATTTACATTTGGCTCATTCTTCTTGTCATGTATTTACCGATTCTCGTTTTGATTGCTTTTTCATTTACTAAAACGATTTACATCGGTCAATGGACTGGATTCACTTTCGATTTATATGTTTCTCTTTTTGAGAAAAAAGAAATCATGATCGCTTTAGGCAACACACTGATCATTGCGATTTCAAGTGCGATTATTAGCACTGTTTTAGGAGCGATGGGAGCCATCGGTGCCTTTTATATGAAAAATAAATGGCGAAAAACTCTTGATACTATGACTCAAATTCCGATTGTTAACGCAGAAATCGTCATGGCTTTATCACTATTGGTTTTAATTGTATTTATAGATTCTTTATTTTTCCATGGGCAGGGAAGTCTAAAAGGTTTTTGGACACTTCTACTCGGCCATGTTGTCCTTTCGCTTCCGTTTGTCTACACTTCCGTTAAACCCAAACTTCAACAAATGGATCCGTATTTATATGAAGCAGCTCTTGATTTAGGTTGCACACCTAGAAAAGCTTTATTCAAAATTTTAATTCCCGAGATTTTACCTGGAATTTTAAGCGGATTTTTACTTGCCATAACTTTGTCCTTAGATGATTTTATCATCACTGCATTTTTAACTGGTCCTGGTTTATTTAGTGATGGAGACATTTCTACTTTATCCACTTATATCCAATCAGTGATCAAGAAAAGACCTGTTCCACCTGAATTACGTGCCTTGACGACGATCATTTCAATCATTGTCATTTTAGCCGTTATTGGAATTAGTATTTATCAGAACCATCAAAATAAAAATGCTCGTAAACGCATGAAGATAAGGAAGATATAAAGATGACTAAATTAACAATACTTCTCTCTCTTATTTCTCTTTTTTCCTCTTCTGCTTTTCCTATTGGAAAAACTCAACCACCTCCAACTAAGTTTACCGGTAATTCTTTTGCTGTAAACGGAAGCCAGACACTGCGAATTCTCAACTGGGAAGATTATATTTATCATCAAGATCTTCCAGAGGGTTATGACGCTCCTGATATGGTCGAACAATTTGAAAATTACGTAAGAGACACTTATCCTGAACTCCAAAATGTCAAAGTCGTGTATTCGACTTCCGATACGAATGAAACGATGCTCACCAAACTTGAAACCGGTGGTTCGCATTATGATCTAGTCTGTCCTAGTGACTACGGAATTCAAAAATTAATTTCGAAAGACATGCTCGTTAAAATCAAACCGTTAATGGAAGATTTAGGTCTTGATAACTATTATGATTA
>JBAYST010000060.1:0-2520 GCA_041676005.1 Bacilli bacterium
AAAATCTTTTCAACCGGAGCGATTCCAGAAGCGAGTTTTGAATTGCTTCCTGGACAAGTGATGACAGAGAGATTGCGTTTTTTAAATATTTCAAGATCGTGATCAGAAACTGCGACGCAGTGAAAACCACCACCACCGTAATCGAATAAACCGAGTTTCTCCATATATTCAGTTGGAGTTAGACCATTATGTCTTTGTTTACATCCTTCAACTTCGGCAGGTGTTTCAGAATTATGCGTGAAGATCGGACTCTTGAGTTCATGAGCTGCTTTAGCAAGTTCGATTAAAATCTCTTCGGTTGCAGTGTATTCAGCATGGAATCCTAAAACATATGTGACAAGTGGATTTTGTCCATTTATTTCTTTATAGGCCTTTTTCATTTCTTCAACGGATTCACGATATCTAGTGACAGTTCCAAGAAGAACCGTTCTAAAACCCATATCAATCGCCGCTCTTGCCATTTCTTGGGGATTATAATACATGTCAAAGCAAGCGGTAATTCCACTGGTTAGATATTCTAAAATCGCAACTTTGCTTAAAATGTATTGATCTTCGGCTTCCAATTTAGCCTCCATCGGAAAAATACAGCTGTAAAGCCAATCGTGAAGCTCAAGATCGTCGGCAATGCTTCTTGTAAACGTCATTGCACTATGTGCATGAGCGTTTTTAAAACCCGGCATTAAAACGTTCCCTTCGCAATCGATCACTTGATCAAAACTGCCTTTCGGTAATTCTTTTCCTAGGTAAGCGATTTTATTACCATCGACTAATAAAGATCCTTCGAATATCGGTTGATTGTCTTCCATTGTCAGGATTTTTGCATTTTTAAATAATGTTTTCATGTTTTGCCTCTTAAGTATTATAAATAATTCATCTTTCTTTTTAAAGAACGACGTTTTTTTTATTTTGTTTTACGTCTGATAAATTTCCACTGGCATATAACATTAATAATTTTACAAAAATTAACGCCTTTTTATAAATTTGGAGATGTTTTAAATTATCTACTCATCATTTTGACTAGTTTCAGTTATAATTTGAATGAAATTTGGAGATGACCATTTATGAAATTGAATTTAGAAAATAAAAAAATTCTCATTACTGGAGCAAGTAAAGGAATTGGGAAAGCCATCGCTTTAGGCTTTGCTATTGAAAATACTGACATCGTTGCGATTGCGCGTACTGAGGAGTTATTAAAAGAATTAGAAAATGAATGTTTAGCAAAAGGCGCTAAAAGTTTTGCTTATCACAATGTGGATTTAATGGAAGTGAATAATTATGAATTTGCCGAATTCCTCTTTTGCAAATATGGGCACTTTGATGTCATCATCCATTGTATGGGCGGTTCATTGACTTCACGAGATATTTGCGGAGGCTATAAAGATTATGAACACGCTTTACGTTTTAATGCCTTATGTGGAATCGACATGAATTCATTTTTTATTAAAAAAATGCTAGAGGATAATAAAACTGCGCGGATCATTCACATTTCTTCAATTTCTGCTCTTGCTTTAAGAGGCAATCCGCTATACGCTTCTGCCAAAGCCTATCTCAATGCTTATGTCACTTCGGTCGGACGTCAAGTTGCAGCAAAAGGAATAGCGATTAATTCTGTCATGCCTGGAGCTGTTGCTTTTGAAGATTCTTATTGGGATTCGCTCATCAAAGAGAAAGCTCCGAAAACAACAGATTTCTTGACTCATCACCAAGCGATAAATCGATTTGGAACAACTGAAGAAATCGCAAACGTGGTCGTATTTTTAGCTAGTGAAAAAGCCTCTTTCATCGTGGCAAGTAATATCCCTGTTGATGGCGGGAGCATGTAAAATGGGTAACGAAAATGTTTTAGTCACCATCGAAGTTCCTATTTGGAACGGCGAACCTTTTATTAAAAATTGTATTTCGGCAATTTTGTTACAGACACACAAAAATATCGAAGTGATTATCCATGATAATGGGTCGGACGATAAAACATACGAATTGCTTGAAAAATTCATTGCCGGAGATCCAAGATTTTCAGTTATTAAAGTTCCCTTTAAGCAGGCTGCTGATCCTTCAAGAAATGAAGCTGCTCGACTTGCAAAAGGCGAATACATTTGTTTTTTAGATGTCGATGACACGATAACCGTTGATTATGTTGAAAAACTTCTTGATGCTGTTATCGGCCATGATTTTGCTTATTGCAACTGGCTTAAAGTTTTTCCGGGCGGAAGTAAAGAAGTTCGCCGTGCGATTAGAGAAGATGATCAGGGAAATGTCTTCAATCGAGAAAGTGTTTTGGCTCTTCAAAAAAGAATTGTTGGGAATACTTCTCCGAAGAATCCAATGGATTTAGATTTATTCTCTTCGATTTGTGGCAAAATTTACCGACGTTCCATCATTGTTGAAAACGACTTGAACTTGATTAATGTCGACACACTTGGTGGAGCCAATGATGCCTTATTTAATTTTGACTTTTTAGAATATGCACAGAGTGGAGCGCACGTCGATGAACCATTATACATATATTTGTCTAATCCTAAT